>JALSPK010000208.1 GCA_026986005.1 Saprospiraceae bacterium | reverse complement strand
GTCAGGCTACGCTGCATATCGCCGGGACGTCAGACTGTAAAGTTACCTACAAAAGCCAATTATTATAGAATATTTAGCGCAGATTGTTGGTATAGGTAAAAAAACAATAATTTTCTTGAAAAAAGTATGATAATAATTACAGGAATACCACGAAATCAAATGCAGGTTTACTGTCTTGATTCAGAAATTGATAAGGAAAGTGAAGATAATGTCGTGTCAAGCGTATTCTGACGCACCAAGTCTTGTTATTTTTGCGTATAACTTCGTTGAAAATTTTAACCGTAGCTAAGGCTACGATAAAAATTTTGTGCCTTGTTCTACTCAAAAATTCCTGCGACTTATACGACATTATACACTTGGCACGACACTAGGCTGATTGATGCATTTGTCAATTGGATTAATTTGGATGATTACAACTTTGTCATTAGAGGGCACAAACATGACGGTCACCTGGCTCATATAAGCATCTATTTGCCAAATTTTACCAATTTTAAAGACTTTATTTCTGATTTTTAATATTTTGTGCTAATTTTACGAACTGCCATTATATATTCTACATGGCTAAAGTTTAAGTTTTTTAGGCTTTCTGAAAGATTTTTGATATAACAGGCATTTATTTGGTCATAAACTGCATTTATATTCTATTTCCACCAAAGTGCATCCGGTTCAGTATAAAGCCTGATTTTAGTGTTTTTCAGACTTTTTAAGTTGTTTGTTGCATTTGTTTTCATCACTTGAAAATCCGTCAATATCGTTGTCAGTCATTGGCAATTTATTTCAAAAAGTATTTTTTGTAGTCTTAAGGCAAGTCTTTGTTTTTCGTTTTCTTCAAGCCATAATTTTTGATTGTAGTTCATGTAAATTATGACAATATTATTTCTTTTTGCAGTCTCAAGTATTTTGAATTCCCGCTTAATATCTTTAGGTTTTTCAGAAAACGCTTCAAAAAGAACTAAAACCTTTTATGTGTTGAGTTTTTATTAGTTTCCAATGCATCTTTGATTATTTCCGGTGGATAATCATATAATTCTAATATTTTTATTGCATTATAAGCCTTGAGTTTTCCTGCTTTTAGTTTGTGATCAAATATCAGTTGGTCGCTCTCGATTTGTTCACTGAAGTGAAAAAGGAGGTAGTTGTTATTTTTCAATAATTCTGTCAATTCAATATCGTTAGTAGAAACAAATACAATATTATTTTCTTTGTTGAGATATGATAATATTGCTTTTCCTGAAGAAATTCTTTCAATTGTATTTGTGCCCTTGAATATTTCATCAAGTACAAATAAAGCAGGGATTTTCTCTTTTTAAGCCACGATTAGTTTTTTTATTGATAACACTTCTTCGAGGTAATAACTTGTTTGTTGGGCTAAATTATCAGTAATTCTTATGAATGTATATATTTTTTGAAAAGGAGTAATGAATTTTTGTACAAAACAAATATTCAAGGTCTGAGCTAGAAGACTGTTTATAGCAACAGTCCTGATAAATGTAGTTTTACCGGACATATTAGATCCGGTCAGGAGCATGCTGTTATTTTCTAATTGAAGGTCATTAGGGATACAGTCTTCAAACAATGGATGTCGTATATCTTTAAACAATATCATTTTTTCTGTTGTGAATACTGGGCTGCAAGTGGTGAGTTTGTCGTGTTTTAGGGATGCGGTTGATAATGCTGACCTACTTTTGAACTCGTCCTATCAATGTATTTGAAGACATCTTCAAGATCTAAATCGATTTTGGTCTTATCAGAAATTATTTGAAATGCCTCTGACCTGTGTTGATTATTTTTGAAATAGCGATTTATGGCATGAAAATTGTAATATTCGTCTTTTTTGGGCACTCCCCAATTATCTATAAATTCTTGCTTTGATTTTTCTGCTTTTTTCTTTAAAATAGTATTGTTGATCAGAAAAAAAATCACAATTATTAGTAGTATGATTATCAAAATATTCATCAATTATTATTGCTTTATGAGGTTTGAGCCAAAGGTACGATAAATTTTTCTTTTGTATGTCTATTTTTCATTTCATCATAATTTTTGTTCAGTTCATCTGATTCTCTTTGAATAGTTAATAAAGTAAGCCCACCTTTGCGCTAATAAGTTCTATAGTGTCTGTCTATAAACTGCTTTATTTTTGAAAAATAGTGATAAATTTTAATGGGAAAAGAACGTTTTTCAGCCAAAATGATTCTATCTGCGTCGTTACATAATATCGCAAAAAAATTATTTTTAAATTTTAATGACTTTGTAGAAAGACACTATATATGACATGAAAGAATTTTCTAAATACAAAATACTATGATGGTTTATTTTAACTTATACAATTATTAAATAGAAATATGAAAACCTTAAAATTCCAAACCCCAATCACTTTGGAGCAGCCGGAACAACAGGTGGGTGAACCGGTAAGTAAGTCTCATTAATCTTGTTAATAAAAATTACATTTTTAAATAAAAAAATGCTATTTTAGCGCATTACATTAAGCCATCAATGGATTTTGATATATAGACAACGTATTTTATATATACAAAATTCAATGACTTTATGGACGAACACTACGGTAGAGTAAGAGTCTAAAGTTATTGAAATTAGGGTTATTCGGTGACATTATTTTATCAAGGTGAAAAATAATATAATGTGAGGGTAAACTAAAGTATTGCGACCATGTAGCTGGAGAATAAAAAAATCGTCTATTTTAGTGAAGCCACTATTTGTAATAGTTTATACAAAAAAATATTGATATGAAACAAAATTCAAGAAGAGATTTTATTAAAACATCAGCTATAGTTGGTGCTGGACTTACATTATTTCCTCAATTTGCCTTTGGAAATCCTATGTCACTACAAAAGCTCAAAGTTGGATTAATAGGTGTAGGTTTGAGAGGAACAAACCATCTTCACAATCTATTAAACAGAGACGATATTGAAGTCGCAGCCATTTGTGATATTGACCAAAAACGCATCAAAATTGCATTGGACATGATTGAGGAAAAAGGATGGAGAAAACCAAAAGTTTTCGGAAAAAATGAATACGATTACCGCAATTTATTGGAGTTGAAAGAGGTTGATGCTGTGATAACATCAACACCTTGGCTTTGGCATACACGAATGACAAAAGATGCTATGTTGGCAGGGAAATATGCAGGTGTAGAAGTATCAGCAGCGAATACTTTGGAAGAATGTTGGGATCTAGTCAATACTCATGAACAATCAGGAACACATATGATGATTTTGGAAAATGTGAACTATCGACGTGATGTTATGGCTGTATTGAATATGGTTAGACAAAATGTATTTGGAGAATTGATTCATTTGAGGGGTGGTTATCAACATGATTTGAGAGGTGTTAAGCTCAATGATGGCAAGACCCCATATGGAAAAGGGGTAGAGTTTGGTGAAAAAGGATTGTCAGAATCAGCTTGGCGTACCCAACATTCTGTAAAAAGAAATGCAGATGTTTACCCCACACATGGATTGGGACCTATAGCCACAATGGTAAATGTAAATAAAGGAAATAGATTTGTTTCACTTACATCAATTGCTACTAAAACAAGAGGACTACATAATTATATCGTAGAAAATGGTGGAGAGGATCACCCCAATGCTAAAGTTAAATTTAAATTGGGTGATATAGTGACAAGTATGATTGAAACAGCTAATGGTGAAACGATTATTCTTACTCACGATACTAATTTGCCTAGGCCATATTCTCTTGGATTTAGAGTTCAAGGAACAAAAGGACTGTGGGAAGTCGATGGTAATAGAATTTACATTGAGGGTGTTTCGGAGCATCATCATTGGGATGTAGCTGATGAATGGCTCAAAAAATATGATCATCCACTATGGCAAAAATTTGGTGAGCATGCAGAAGGGGCAGGTCACGGAGGTATGGACTTCTTTGTGTTGAATGCATTTGTAGAGTCAGCAAAACAGAATATCGCACCTCCTTTGGATGCGTATGATGCTGCTGCTTGGAGCGCTGTGACACCATTGTCAGAGGCTTCAATAGAGCACAATGGAGCTCCACAAGATTTTCCTGATTTTACCCGTGGAATGTGGATAAAAAGAAAACCTTATGATTGGATAAAAGATACATATTGATACTGTTGTATGAATAAAAAAAGGCTGTTTATTATAATTAGTGTCATATACGTTTTAATTGCGTTGATATTGAAGCCACGGCATGATTATTGGTCGTATTTGGATCAATGGGGTAGGGTAGTGTCAGATGGGGATATAAATAACCCTTACGGTATATCGTATAATCTTTTTGCATATATTAGCAATTTGCCTTTGATACAATTTCCAAGAGCGATATTTGTTGTGGTTTACTTAGTAGCAGCTTATGAGATATGGGTATTGGCAGCTAACTTAAAATCTTCTTATTTAGATATCATTTTTGTGGTTTTACTCTTTAATCCATTATTCATAGTTTTTGGGCTACTTTACGGGTCAAATGATGCTTTCCTAAGTGGGATAACTGCAATCTCAGTATTCTACTTTATTAATAAGAAATATAGTCTCGCCGGTATTTTAATGGCAATAGCTATTGGTTTTAAGTTTTCTCCTTTATTCATTTTACCTTTTTTTATATTAAAAGATTATCGGATAAATAAGATTTATGCTATCTCGTTTTTTATATCTGCATTATTGATAATATTATTAGGGTATTCGATGTGGGGAGATAGTATATTGCATCCATTTGACTTAGGTGTAAATCGAGAGTCCAAGTCTCTTTCTATTTTTAGATTTATCAGGGGTAGTATCCGACCTTGTAGTTTTTTTGGCATTGACGATTTAGATTCCTATAGTATTTGGCTGTTGATAGTAGGTTTTTTGATAAGTTTTTTATTGTTTTTTTATTATAAATTGGACTATCTTATCATGGCATTGTTTAGTTATACCAATGCAATGATATTTTTTAAAATAGGTCACCATCAGTTTTATTTTTTGATGTTGCTATTATCAGCCATCGTTTTTATCAAAAACGAAAATAAAATAATAGAGAACAGAGGACTCTTTATAAGTTTTTTGTTATTTTGGCTTTGGTTTTTTGTTTTGGTTATTTTATATTATTTTACAGCTTATCAAGATGGATACTCGTATATCAGAGAAGTTGTAGGTCTTCCAAATACAGTTTTCCTCCTTGTCTTCAATCTGTTTTTATTAAAGCTTGCCTTTCTTACTCAGCGGTTATCTCGTCTATGAAAATCCAAGCTTTACCTCCTGCTTCCGGAAGCCAATTGGGGTAAACTCCGATATTTTTTGCATGCACGTTAATAAAATCCCCCTTTCCACACATTAGTTTAATCAATCCGTAAATGTCTTGCGGAACATAGAAGCTGTGATTGCTGTAGATAAAACCCCATATAAAAAATATTCCGGTGACTACTATTAACGGCTTTTTGTAATTAGTTTTTGGAATAATATTTATCTTTAATTTATTAAAATTTATATCTCAATCCTCCGTACATGTCTTCGGATAAACTTGGCGTGTCCAAAGGCGCTCTTGAATCATATAAAATAGAAAAAGTGATTGTTGCGCTCAGCCTTTTACTTATAGCCATAACTAATTTTGATTGAGAACTAAATCTAAAATCGTTAAATTTATTAATTAATGGTTGATAGTAGCTGGTTGAATATAATTTAATATTATCAGAAAACGAAATTGCCATTGAAAAGTAACTGCTTATTCTAAAATCCCTTTGAGTGATTTTTTCTGTAGACTCTTCATCATACTCGTACATCAAGGATAAGCCCAAATTGCACTTTTCTTTATTGCTACATATCTTGTATCTTAATCCTGTTCCAAAGAGCAATCTTAACCTAAGTGATAATTGTTCATTGTATTGAGCTTGACCATAAGCTTCGTACCCGATTCTTTTAGTTAATAATTTCGTGTATCTGAGATGTTGAAATCCTTCATTGATATAGTTTTTTTTATTAATTCTCGAAAAATTAATTTTGCTGATAGATAGCAGGATACGTTTTTTGAATTGAAACTCAACTTGAAACCCTGCTTTCACACTAAAAATCTCGCTTTTGTTTTTTTTCCATTGTCCGCTTAAGTTGCCGGTTTCAAACCAACCAATAGAATCGGCAAAAGCACTTCTCTTATCTTCTATATTTACTATTTGTGCAGAGACATTCACTCTGATAAAAATAGATAAAAAAAGCACGGAAAATACGTATATTACATTTATTTTATTCACTATTTTTAATATTTGGGTTATGTTTTTTAAAAGACCAAATGTACAAAAAAATGTATGTTTTAAAAAAAAATAATTAAAGTTGTTGTACATAATGTCTGCACGAAAACAGGTAATTTTTGCAATTCTGATAATTTTTGTAGAGATTTTTATTTTTTTGCAATAATTTGATGCCTTTGTATCAATTGCTTGTGAAAAGATGAAAATACCGCAAAAAGATTATTTTTCAATTTTAATGACTTTGTGGACAGACACTACATAGCTTTGATAGAATTTTGTATTTAGAAAATAGATTAATTTCTAAAATTTGGTATTTAGAAGGGGGGAGTAAAGGCTTTGCTCACCGGCAAGAGTAGAATAATAAATATTTTTATCAACATAAATTTACATATAAACTAATAATCCTTATCTTTGTGCCAATAAAATTTAGAATTATGTCAAAATTTATTTATTGGATCGTGTTTTTTGTGTCTACTGCATTTATGATATATTTGTTGATGTTTGCACCGCAATGGTTTTGGGCAATGCTTCCATTCGTAGGAGTATCATTAGTAAAAGCACTAGATGTTATTTAATTTTATAATATAAGATATGAGTTTATTGACGGTTGGGACAGTAGCTTTCGATTCTATCGAAACCCCTTTTGGTGGAGTTGACAAAGTAGTAGGTGGAGCGTGTACATATATAAGTTGGGCTGCATCTTATTTTACAGATGAGATTAATTTAGTGTCGATAGTGGGGGAAGATTTTCCTAGCTCCGAACTCAAACAGCTTGAAGATAGAGGTGTTGACCTTGAAGGTCTTGAAATTAAGAAAAATGCGAAAACATTCTTTTGGGCAGGGAAATACCATGACAACATGATTTCACGTGATACGATCACGACAGATTTGAATGTGCTTGACGATTTTGACCCTGTATTGCCTGAAAAATATAAACGTTCTGATTTTGTAATGCTTGGAAATCTCACGCCGACTATTCAAGACCAAGTTTTGGTTCAGTTAAATGATACGGAAGGAGCATTTGTTGCTTTAGATACCATGAATTTTTGGATGGATATTGCAATGGAAAAATTGAAGGAGGTAATATCAAAAGTTGATGTGTTGATTATCAATGATGAAGAAGCCAGACAGCTTAGCGAGGAGTTTTCTTTAGTTGGTGCAGCAAAGGCAATTCACAAAATGGGACCGGAGTATTTGATAATTAAGAAGGGAGAACATGGAGCTATGCTTTTTCATAGTGGCGATATATTTTTTGCGCCCGCCCTTCCTTTGAAAGAAGTAAAAGATCCGACTGGAGCCGGAGATACATTTGCCGGTGGATTTATGGGGTATTTGGCAAAGACAGGCGATACTAGTTTTGACAACATGAAAAGAGCACTTATATATGGATCTACAATGGCATCCTTTTGTGTGCAGGAATTTGGACTGGATAACTTAAAAGACCTAAACGATACTAAAATTAATGAAAGAGTAAAGAGATTTTCTGATTTGGTTTCATTTGATATCGTGTAGAGAAAGCAATACTAAGTCACATAACAGAAATTGATTCTGCTACTAGATTCAATTTTATTTTTTTGTAAATGCAATTTCCTTATGCATAAAGGTTTTTATTTTTCCGTCTGATAAGACACATAATTTTCCGTAATTATCGACTCCCGTTATTTTACCTTTTATTATTTTTGCATTTAATGATTCCTTTGAAGGTATTTGGAATGTAGTAAGTTCATTGATTCTAAAAAGATTTTCTTCATACTCTGCTTTAAGTTTATCTACTTGAAGAAGTGATAACTTATTATAATATATATTTAGGTTTTTTATTAATATTTTTAGTATATATTTAAGATCGAATATTTTATTTTCAATTAGGCTCAATGAGACAGCAATGTCTTTTAGAGATTTAAAATCCTTTTGGTTGATATTAATTCCAATACCGACTATGGTGTTTTTGATTCTATTTCCTGATATTGTATTTTTAATTAGCACTCCTGCAATCTTTTTTTCGTCGACAATAATATCGTTTGGCCATTTGACTTTAACGTCAGATTTTGTGAAGGTTTTTATTGTGTTTAGAATTCCAAGACTAATAGCCATACTTAGACAAAACTGTCTTTCAATAGTAAGGAATTTAGGGTAAAGTATGATTGATATTAATAAATTACGTCCTTTTTCACTAATCCATATATTATTTGCCTGTCCTTTGCCGTTTGTTTGGTAGTTTGTCAAAACAATAGTGCCATCTAACTGTTTAAATTGGGACAGTAGATTAGAAGCGTATTCATTTGTTGAATTAATTTCGTTTAACACAATATAATTAGAGCCAATAATATTCATTGAAATACTTCTTTTATAGTTAAAAAATAAATAGCTTTGCATTCCTAAATCAAAAATACATAAAATTTGGTAAAAAAAGCATCTTTAAAATTAAAACAAAAAAATCCTGAAAGTACCAATGATATTATAATTGATAGTATTCAGGATATTAAAGGTAAGAATATTTTGCAATTGGACTTAAGAAATGTTCAGGGAGCGCCTGCAGATTATTTTATCATTTGTGAAGGGGATTCTACTGTTCAGGTCTCCGCAATAGCAAATAATGTATATAAAAGGATGAAAAATGAATTTCAGCAAATGCCTATTAGTTATGAGGGAAAAGATCGTTCAAAATGGGTTCTGATTGATTATTTTGATATAGTCGTCCACGTTTTTTATCCTGAGACAAGAGAATTTTATAATTTGGAAGCATTATGGAATGATGCAGAGTTTGAAAAAATTGAAAATTTGTAAACTTCCAGTTAATATTAAAATCATATGAACACAAATAATAACAAACAGATTAAGAATAAGTCTAATAATAAAAAACCATTTAATCCTAAAGATCCTAAAAATGTTAAAACAAATACATTTTGGGTATACGGACTTGTTATATTAGGAATAATGGCGATAAATTTATTTTTATATCCGAGTGACAGTTCAAAAGAAACGACATTTTTCAAATTTATTGAAATGGTTCGCCAAAATGATGTGAAAAAAGTTGAAGTCGTTAATAAGTCAATTGCAAAGATCTATATTAAAAAAGAAAGCAAAAGTAAGTATAAAGAACTTAAAGAAAAAAAGCAAAATGCATTTGGTCCGGACTTTAATTTCCAGATAGGAGATATGCGCACGTTTGACCAAGAGATGATGAAATTGAAAAAAGAGGGATTTGAGATTGATCCTATATTAAAAACTGAGCAAGACTGGATAGGGCCAATTTTAAATTGGCTGTTGCCTATAGTTATATTGGTAGGTCTTTGGATGTTTTTAATGCGAAGAATGGGATCAGGTGGTGGTCCAGGATCGCAGATATTTAATATTGGAAAATCAAGAGCTGCATTATTTGACAAAAATGCAAAAGTAAATATCTCTTTTAAAGATGTAGCAGGATTGAAAGAAGCAAAACAAGAGGTAATGGAAGTTGTCGACTTCCTTAAAAATCCTAAAAAATATACCAATCTTGGAGGTAAAATCCCAAAAGGAGTACTTTTAGTCGGGGCACCCGGTACAGGTAAAACCCTTTTGGCCAAAGCTGTAGCAGGAGAAGCAGATGTGCCATTTTTCTCAATATCGGGTTCTGATTTTGTGGAGATGTTTGTCGGGGTTGGAGCGTCAAGAGTTCGAGATCTATTCAAACAAGCAAGAGAAAAAGCACCTTGTATAGTATTTATTGATGAGATTGATGCGATTGGAAGGTCAAGAGGTAAAGGCGCTTTGCAAGGAGGCAATGACGAAAGAGAAAATACTTTGAATCAGCTTTTGGTCGAGATGGATGGCTTTAAGACGGATGCAGGAGTAATCCTTATGGCTGCTACTAATAGACCGGATGTTTTAGATTCAGCATTATTGAGACCAGGGAGGTTTGACAGACAAATAGGGATTGATTTGCCGGATCTTAATGAAAGAGAAGCTATTTTTAAAGTCCATTTAAAAGATATAAAGTCTTGTAAAGAAGTAGATACCAAATATCTTTCTGAAATGACCCCCGGTTTTGCAGGAGCAGACATAGCAAATGTTTGTAATGAAGCAGCTCTAGTAGCTGCAAGAAGCGATAAGAAGTGTGTTGAAATGCTTGATTTTAATTATGCTCTTGATAGGGTAATAGGTGGAATGGAAAAAAGAAATAAGTTTATTCATCCTAAAGAAAAGAAAACGATTGCCTATCACGAAGCAGGGCATGCGATTTGTGGTTGGTTTTTAGAAAATGCATCTCCTCTAATCAAAGTTACTATTATTCCAAGAGGTATGGGGACATTAGGATATGCGCAGTACCTGCCTAAAGAAGAGTATATAGTCAAAAAAGAACAACTTTTGGACAGAATGTGTATGACTTTAGGTGGTAGAGCAGCAGAAAAAAACACTTTTGATAGAATATCTACCGGAGCTCAAAATGATTTGGATCAAGTTACCCAAATGGCTTATAGTATGATTACCATGTATGGTATGGATGAAAAAGTCGGAAATGTTTCGTTTCATGCGATGTCCAAAGATAGCTTTCAAAAACCTTATAGTGAACAAACTGCATCCATGATTGATGATAGGGTGAGGGAATTGATAGATACTCAATACAAAAGAGCAAAAGCATTGTTGAAAGAAAGAAGTAAAGAGTTGGAATTATTGGCAGAAAGACTTCTTGAAAAAGAGGTTTTAATTAAAAGTGATGTTGAAGCATTAATTGGTGAAAGACCTTTTGCTACCCCTGTATCTGAAAATAATGTGGATGATGGTTTGTCTGAAGATTTATCTGTGGAGAATTAATCTTAGAAAAATGAACTGATAAATAAAATTGATTATATCAGGCGTTTTGGTATCAAATTGTGATAATTTGGCTTTTTTAATAGACTTTTGTGCATTTTAAAATAATAATTGTACTATTCTTCGTATTTTTTTTGTAATTTTGGCTCATGCAAGAAGTTAATTTAAAAATAAATAGCTTAAAGCTTAAGATTTTAGAACTCTTGCGCGTATTTAAAAGTGTAAAAGAAGAAAATAAATCTTTGAAAAAAACAGTTGTATTACTTGAAGAAAAATTAAAAAATCTTGAAAGTATAAAATCTTCAAATGAAACGACTGAAGAATTGAAGATAAAGGTAGGAGAAAGTATTAAAGAAATAGAAGAAGTTATCAAATTATTGAGCTAATTTTTAGAATGGCTATACAAAAGGTTAATATAATTATTGCCGGTAGGTCTTTTCCGGTGAAAGCGGAGGAGGATGAAATAGATGTCATTCGTGAGATAGAAAAAAACATAAATAGAAAAATTAACGAATATTCTAGTATTTATAAAACTGAGAATAAGGTGGATATAATAACGTTAATTTTATTGAATTGCTCTTTGGAGAATTATAATTTAAATCGAGATAAGGGTGAAGATAAAGATATTTTGAATTTAATATCTGATATCGAAAACTCTATTGATAAAGTGTTATAATTACCTTCATGATTTGTTTGTTAACTTTGATTTTCCTGATTTTTAGTATCAAACCTTCCTTTTTTTGATTTTATGCAAAAGAAACGAACATAATTTTTATTAATCATATAAAAATGAATGTATGGTTAAAAAAATTATGAGAGTTGCTGAATGTATTATAAATTTTTATTTTTTTGAATAAAAATTTTAACAGTAGGAAAGTACTTGGTTTTTACGGGTGCTTATTAACTAACAACTAAACAAAATAAAATGGAAATAGGAATTGGACTCTTAATTGGTTTGGCAGTCGGTGTAGCTATTGGCTACATTGTGATGTCGATGATGTTTAAAAAAATGAATGCTATAAAAATCGAAGATGCTAATAGAAAAGCAGATTTAACTATTCAAGAAGCAAAATTGACGGCGCAAAGGACATTGGATAACGCCGAGGCGAAAGCTGAAAAGATAATTTCAACTGCAGAAAATAAACACGAAAAAATAAAATTGCGTAAAATTAATGAGGCGAAAGAAAAATTCAATTCATTAAGATCAAATTTTGATAAATATAAAGCAGATCAAACTATTGATTTGAAAGAGAGAGAACTTGAAGTAATGACTAAAGAAAAAGACTTGGGTCAAAAACTCAAGGATTTTAAATACAAAAAAGAATCTCTTGATAGTGAAAGATCGGAAATTAAAGCAGTAAGAGAAAATCTTAATAAACAATTAAAAATAATAAGCAAGAAAAAAGAAGAACTCGAAAACGCTAATGAGAAAATCATTAATGAATTGTCCAACATAGCAAAACTAAGTGAATCCGAGGCAAAAGAGCAAATAATGGAAGCGGTGAAAGCAAAAGCTCAAACTGATGCAATGTCTATTGAGAAAGATATTATTCTTGAAGCTAAACAAAATGCAAATAAACAAGCAAAAAAAATAGTTATTCAGACTATACAAAGAATGGTAGCAGAGTATACCATTGAGAATACTGTTTCTGTGTTTAATCTTGAATCTGATGATATTAAAGGTCAGATTATTGGTAGAGAAGGTCGTAATATTCGAGCTTTGGAAGCAGCTACCGGAGCGGAAATAGTAGTAGATGATACCCCGGAAGTAATAGTGATATCAAGTTTTGATCCGATTCGTAGAGAGATAGCTAGGCTATCGTTGAAAAGACTAGTCGCTGATGGACGTATGCATCCGGCAAGAATAGAAGAAGTTGTCGCTAAGGTCAAAAAAGAATTGGATGAAAGAATAATTGAAATTGGAGAAAGAACGATTATTGACCTTGATATTCACGGTTTAAATTCATATCTGGTTAAAATGATCGGTAGGATGAGGTTTAGATCTTCGTATGGACAAAATTTGCTTAAGCACTCTATAGAGACAGCAAAGCTCAGCGCGATGATGGCAGCAGAACTGGGAATGACGCCAAAACAAGTAAAAATGGCTAAAAGAGCAGGGCTACTTCACGACATTGGCAAAGTAGTTGAGGAAGAATCAGAATTGTCACACGCATTACACGGAATGAAATTGGCAGAGAAGTATAATGAGCACCCTGTAGTAATAAATGCTATTGGAGCACACCACGATGAAATAGAAATGAATAATATTATTTCTCCGATTATCCAAGCTTGTGATGCTGCCTCAGGTGCAAGACCTGGAGCTAGACGTGAAATTCTCGAAGGCTATCTTAAGCGAATAAAAGAGATGGAAGATCTTGCAATAGAATATGAAGGAGTTCAAAAAGCTTATGCGATGCAAGCAGGAAGAGAATTGAGAGTAATCGTAGAAAGCGATAAGGTAAATGACCAATTTGCAGAAGATTTATCATTTAAAATATCTCAAAAAATTCAGGATGAAATGCAATATCCCGGTCAAGTAAAAGTGACCGTAATACGAGAGAAAAGAGCCATCTCTTTTGCAAGATAGATAGGACTGTTGTAATCTCCTGTTGGAGTACTGACAATAGACACAAATAAAACCCCTAATTCGATTGCTAAGGAAAGTAATCGAATTAGGTAGTATCGTAGTAAATAGACAGTTTTTAGTTTTTGGGAAGAATGATTTTTAAATTCTTGCTCCCTTATGATAATTCTTGGTATTAATAGGATAGTAATATGACATTCCCATACGTATATTACTATGTTGCATTCCTAAATCCACTATTGTATTGCTCAAAATATCTGTAAATCCATGTAAGTATTTTACGTCAAAATTCAAATTTCCTGTAGCTAATGGAATATACACGCCAGCTCCGATTACTCCGGAGATATCAAACCTCTTGAAATTGCTGTTAGTTAAATCAATATTGTAGTTATACAGATTAACGTCCACAATAAAATGCGATTTGAATTGCATATTATATTTGATCTCGTAAGCGAAATATGCACCAGCTAACAAGTAAGGAGAAACATGTTTGGAATCCTTAACTCTATATTCAAATAATATCGGAATTTCGATATAATCCATTTTGTGGATTAATTTTACACCTATGGGGATATTCCTATCAAAAATTTGCAAATCTTCATTGAGCTTGGTCTCTGCACCTCTTCGGGCATAATTGATGCCGGTAGATATTGCCCAGTTTTCATCTAAAGATGCTTTGTACAATAAACCTAATGTACCAAAACTCTTGTGTGACATCCCGGTATATTCACTTAGGTTGTCAGACAAATTGGTGTTCATTGTAGCTAGGTTAAATCCTGCTCTTATACCTATGCTGTGCTGTCCAAATGAATAAATAGTAATAAACATCGCTAGTATAAATAAATAATTTGATTTTTTCATTTTTCATTTTTTTATATTAATAATATGATACAGTACCATGACGGTAATATAATCTGATAAGTAAGTTAATAAAATAATAATGGCTAGTTAATTATTTGTTAATTGAGATAATTGCAATTAATTAATGTTCGCATCTGAACCAATTCAGATATCTTTTTGTTAGAAAAATTGATTAATATACCGTGATTTAATGTAATTAATATTAATAGCTGTATAAATATAAAAAAAAAGTGGTAAATATTTGAAATTAATAAATCAAATGATTTATTTTGCACACTTATTTTAAAAAAAACAAAATTATGATTGCAGAAAAAGTAAAGCAAATTATCGTTGACAAATTGGGAGTTGACGAATCAGAAGTAACTCCGGAAGCAAGTTTCACTAATGACTTGGGAGCAGATTCATTGGACACAGTAGAATTAATTATGGAATTTGAAAACGAGTTTAATATTTCGATTCCTGATGACCAAGCTGAAGGAATACAGACAGTAGGAGACGCTATTAAATATGTTGAAGATAATGTAGAATAATACTTGTTGATAAAGTATTTCTAAACTAAATATCCATATCTTAAATTAAGAAAAATACTTATTCTTCTTCTTTTAAGTTATGGATATTTTTTATTTCTTCAATTGTCATTTGTCCGGGAGCTGTTTTAGCTTTTTTTAAGGAGACATACGTAAAAGGAGCTCCAAGTTCTAAGGCTTTTATCCTAGTGCATTTAGCTATTTCCCCCATATTGAAAGCTACTATATTATCATTTTCTTTATATAATGACAATACTTTTTTATTGTCTTCTTTGCTATTGCTAAAGAATACTAATTTCACTATATCTGAACCAAAATTTTGAGCGATATGGATATGTTCTTGCATTTCATCAATTTCAGGAGTTTCTTTATAATTGTGAATTGACAAAATCATTTTAGTATTATATCCTTTGCAAAAATCACACATCTCTTCGATATAAGAATCTTCGTTGTGAGTCATATCTAAATCTAGCCACTTTGCACCGTTTGCAATTGCTGTTTTTAAAATACTATCTCTATAATTCAATGTGGAATTGCCTTGTCTGTATGTGGCAATAAGGTTTTTGTGAGAAGAAAAAATTTCTTTAATTTGACGTCTGTCAAATTCACATAAATCCAATCGTATCTCAGCCATTTCAAAGCCTTTTATGACTTCAAATGCTCGATTGTAATCCTGTATCCCAATACTAACACAATACATTAGAAGTAATAATTAATCCACCCACTCAGCAAGAAACAAATTAGTGTCTCTTGTTCCACCATTATTTCTATTCGATGCAAATACTAGATATTTTCCATCTGGCGAAAATACTGGAAAAGACTCAAATACATGTCCATAAGTTACTTGTTCTAGACCTGTACCATCAATATTGACCATAAATAAATTGAAAGGGAATCCTTTTTTTGATTTATGATTTGAAGAAAATAATACTTTTTTTCCGGAAGGAAGAAAGTAAGGAGACCAATTTGCATTACCCAATTTTGTGATTTGCTTTATGTTACTACCATCAACATTACAGATATATAATTCCATATCAATAGGTTCAACTAGATCTCTTGCTAGCAAATCCTTGTATTTCTTGATCTCTTCTTTAGTTTTTGGTCTTGAGGAACGAAAGATTAATTTTGTGCCATCCGGTGAGAAAAACGCTCCTCCATCATATCCAAGTTCATGGGTGACTTGTTTTTTATTTGAACCATCTATATTCATTGTCCACAATTCAATATCACCACTACTGGTGGATGTATATACAATTTTATCTCCTTTTGGTGATACGGTAGCCTCGGCATCATACCCCGGGGCATCTGTTAGTTTTTTTATTATTTTTCCAGCAGGAGTAGCAACGTATATGTCATAACTGGGGAAAATACCCCAAACATATCCTTCTGTCCTTTTTGGTTCAGGAGGACAATCTTCACCTCCTTCATGAGTTGATGCGTACAAAATATTACCATTTGGTAAAAAATAACTGCAGGTAGTCCTTCCTTTGCCTGTACTTATCAATTTAGCTTTGTTTCCCGGTTTACCTAGTCCTTTGAATGCATCCATTACATATATTTGGTCACAATGGTCTCCCCAGTTTTCATTATGAGCCTGAAAAACCAGTTTTTTACCGTCAAAACTCCAATACCCTTCAGCATTATCACCTTTAAAAGTGAGTTGTTTTACATTTTTAAAATGCTTTTCACCCGGATATTTCAAATTCTTTAAGTCTTTTTCATTACCCAAATTATATTTTTCACCGTGATAAGTGACCTCGTTCTTTTTGTCTTTCTCTGATGTTTTCTCAGTGAGAGATGAGTTTTTAGTTTTATTATCAGCACAAGAACTCAACAATAAAACGATGCTAAAAAAAGCAATTACAATATTTTTCATTTTTTTTAAAATTTAATTAAAACCTTAATAATAATCTTTTGGTGATATTTTTACTTTATTCAAATTACTGATGCTAAGATATCACTAATTTTCAGAAAAACGAAATTTGCTCAAAAATTCTTGTTTTTCAAAAATAAAGCAATTTATAGAAAAAACACTAAACAATAAACCCTTTAAAACAAAATAAGTTTTTAAAAAACTTATTTACTAAGCCTTGATTGAATTTTGTATTAAAAATAGCGTTAAATCATTTCACTTCCTTTGCCCAATCAGGAAAAACACTAGGATCAATATCAAAAATGTATGTGCCAAAATAATAAACTATAAGAGATAGTATAATGGCACCAACTATATTAAGAAATAACCCTGTCTTTACCATTTCAATTATCCTAACACGTCTTGTTCCAAAAATAATGGCATTTGGAGGTGTTGCAACGGGAAGCATAAATGCCATAGATCCGGCAATAGTGGCAGGAAGCATAAACAGTAAAGGGTTTGTTTCAATGCTTATAGCAAGCCCTGCTAGTATAGGTAAAAATGTTTCGACAGTAGCCGTATTGGAAGTGAGTTCTGTCAAAAAAGTAACAATCAATGCGATGCTGAATATTATTATTAATGGGTGAACGCCTTTTAGGAAAATTAATTGCTGACCAAACCATGAAGATAATCCGGATTCTTTAAATCCACTTGCCAGTGCAAAACCACCTCCAAATAATAAAATTATTTCCCACGGAATATCTTCGGCGGCTTTCCAATCCATTAAAAACTTTCCTTTCTCTTTCTTTGATGGTATTATAAATAAAAGAATTGAAGCAAAAATAGCTACCGTACCATCATTGATATACTTTGGATTACCAAAAATATTTGACCAGCCCTTTATATGTACAATTCCTATATCTATGTCAGATCTAAAAAACCATAGTATTGCCATTAGAAAAAACACAATACCTACCATTTTTTCCTCATATGATATTTTTCCCATTTCGTATAAATCTTTCCTTAATGCTGATTTAGAAATGTTTTTCCATTTTACTTTTTTCCTTATAAAAACAAAATATAGATATGCAAAGAGAATCAGAAACATTACAATAGAAATTGGTAAGGCAAAAACAAACCAATCTATAAAAGTTATTTCCGGTGCATTTGGAAAATATATATCAAATATCCTTGCAAAAGACAGATTGGGTGGAGTTCCAATCAATGTCGCTATACCACCTACTGATGCACTATATGCAGTCGCCAATAGTAATCCAACGGAAAAGTCTTTTGTGTTTTGCCTCCCGTTTATTTCCTCAAACTTTAGCACAATAGACAATAAAATAGGAACCATCATCATAGTGGTAGCCGTATTGGAAATCCACATTGATAAAAATGCTGTAGCAAACATAAATCCAAACATTATTCTTGCAGGGCTGAGACCAACTATTTGAAGTATCTTGATAGCTATCCTTTTGTGCAATTGCCATTTTTGAATTGCTAAAGCAACAAGAAAACCGCCAATAAACAAGAAAATTACATGATTGAAATATGTAGAAGAAGTAGTTTTACCATTCATAATTCCTAATATTGGGAATAAAGCTATTGGTAACAATGATGTAATAGCCAAGGGGACTATCTCTGCAACCCACCACAATGCCATCCATACTGCTACTGCAAGAGCATTACTTACTGACGGATTATTTTTATCCAATTCGGTAAAAAATATTATATAAAGGGCAATAAACGGCGCGATGAGAAATAAAACATTTCTCCAGGTTTCAGGTTTGTAATCAATAACTGATTTTCTTGTATCTTCCATTTCTACCCCTAAATGTACATTATCTTGACGAAAAGTTCAAATTTTCGATTAGATTTTATCATGAATTAATCTTTTCTCTAAATTAATACCCAGAGATAAATGTCAATAATTGCAGAATATTAGTATATTACATATATTTATTCTATACCTGCTTTTATTTCTTAACTAAAACTTTTTAAAATCAGAATATTGATAGCGGTTTGGTATAAAGTTAAATTTTAAAACGTATAGGTTAAAAAATGATATTTCTCTTGGGGTAAAAGAAGTGCAGATAGAAAACAGAAAGCAATTGACAAATTCCTTGTTTGGTCTTAAAAATGTTTCCACCCCTGTGCTTTGAGGTCAAAAGTATTCCCACCGGTTGACAACATTTTTACTCCTTCAACCAGCGGCTTTACTTCCCCGATTATTGATATGTCAGGCATATATTTTACCACTTCAAGATCTTTTGGATTTATAGTAAAGAGCAATTCATAATCTTCCCCACCATTCAAAGCTGCATTGATAGGATCTACATTAAACTTAAGTGCCATTTGCTGACTGTCCGGATGCATCGGTACTTTATCCTCCTCAATAAGTATTCCTACCTTTGATCGTTTGGCAATATGAAATAACTCTGATGCTAATCCATCTGAAATATCCATCATTGCAGTTGGTTTCAGACCGGCTTTATGAAAAATTTCAATAATATCTTTACGAGCTTCGGGTTTGAGGAATCTACCAACAATATATTTTTGTCCCTCAAGATCTATTTTTATATTAGGGTCTGCTTTGAGCAATTGAGTTTCTCTCTCCAATAATTGCAATCCCAAATATGATGCACCCAAGTCTCCTGTCACACAAATTATGTCACCCGGCTTCGCTCCTGATCGATAAGTTAACTTATCATCTTCCCCTACTCCCAGGGCAGTAACACTTAGCACCAGTCCTGATTTTGAAGAAGTGGTATCTCCTCCTACTAAATCTACTCCATAAGCATCACAGGCGGTTTTTATTCCAAAATAAATTTCTTCTAAAGCTTCAACAGAAAATCTATTGGACAAAGCCATAGAAACGGTAATTTGCTTTGGAATTGCATTCATAGCATAGATATCAGAAAGATTTACAATAACCGCTTTGAAACCTAAATGCCTCAATGGGAAATATGCCAAATCAAAATGAATCCCTTCAACCAATAAATCAGTTGAAACAACGGTCTTAAATCCATTGTAATTCATAATTGCAGCATCATCACCTATACCTTTGATACTGGATCTATTTTTTAATTCAAATCCTTTTGTAAGTTTGTCAATCAAACAAAATTCTCCTAAAGTGCTTATTTCCGTCCTTTTTATTTTACTCATAAATATTTTAATTGTGTCTTAGTAGTGTCTGTCTATAAAGTCATTAAAAATCCAACTTATTATTTACTCATCACTTAATATAGCTCTATCTGCAATAAAATATTATTGTCGCTCGCAATTTATAATAATTTATTGACATATACTCAAACTTTCCCACATAATAAAAATACAAACCCAATTACAATTGTATGCTCCCTATTGCTAATTGTCTCTTTTAACTAAGGGAAAATAAATATAGATTTGTGGATAATTGTTCTTTATATATTTAATAAAATCAATGCATAATTAACCGGATTCAATGAAAAATATTGTGGTTTCAATACTTGTATTCAGACTATCTTTTAAATTTAGTTTAGCTATTTACTGCTATTCCAATGGTGTTACGCTTACGACTTAGGCTTAAAGGCAAAAGTACAAAGATAAAAGGACAAAGACAAAAGGATTGAATGTGAAAATGAGGGAATGCTTTTAAAAGGCGTTTCAAATTTAATTGAAACAAAAAAAGCCCCAGCGGGGCGACATATTATAGCCCGGTACGTAAGTGCCGGGTAAAGAGGGCGCACAGTCTGTTTTGGCGGTATTTTTGCAGCGCAGCCAAGCAAAAATAGTGACAAAACAATGATGAAGACAAAAGACAAAAGGATTGAGAAGATTGATTGGAAAAATTTTAAACAGATGAAACAAAAATAATTATGAGAAACAAGATATTCGTTTTCTTATTACTTTTAACAAATGTACTATCTGCTCAGGATTTATCTAAAATTAAAAATACTAAAAGCAATATATACATATCGGGGAATATTGGTATTTCTACTATTTTCTATAATGTAAAAGGAATAGATCCGAGGAAGCCAAATTTTTCTTATGTATTAAACGGTGCTCCAACACTGCATCTTTATGGATTTGACTTGCCTTTTTCATTTCTTTTTTCCAATTACCAAAGGGATTTCAGACAACCTTTCAATCAGTTTGGCATCAGTCCGTATTACAAATCTTTGAAACTGCACCTGGGATATCAAAATTTAAATTTTTCTCCTTATACTTTGGCAGGGCACAGGATTTTAGGAGGAGGATTTGAGTTTAATCCCGGTAAACTTAGATTAGCATTTATGTATGGCAAGTTTAATGAAGCTGTCCCGAGAGATACCAGTCTAAGCCCACAAAATAATTTAATTCGTACAGTCAGACCAAGTTTTTCGAGAAAAGGTTTTGCTGCAAAAATCGGTATCGGAACAAATAGAAACCATTTTGATTTTATAGCTTTAAAGGCAAAAGATAATCCTCTATCAATTATAAGTCCTGATATATCACCAGCAATTCACCCTGAAGAGAATTTAGTACTAGGTGTCTCTTCACAATTTTATTTGTTGAAAAATTTAATTTACAAATTGGATATTGGTGCAAGCGCTTATTCAAGGGATATTACAAAAGATTCAGTAACCGTGGATTCATTTCCTTTTAAAAACACTCTTCTTGCTATATATACCCCCAGAATAAATACAAAGTTATCTTTTGCAGGAGAAACAAAATTGGAATACAAAACAAATAAGTTTTCTATTAATCTAAAATACAAAAAAGTAGATCCGGGATATCAAAGCATGGGAACATATTATTTTCAAAATGACATTGAACAATATTCGGCAGGCATGAGTTTTTCAGCGTTGAAATCAAAATTTAGATTCAGAGGTACATTCGGAATACAATCCGATAATACAAGAAAAAATCGTGCTTCCAAAACTACCAGAAAAATAGGTAGTTTCGCTATCGGTTATCAGCCGGGACAAAAATTCGGACTCAATATACAATACTCCAATTTCGGAGTTAGCCAAAACCCTCTTCTGAAATCTATTTCGGATACAACATTGCTTAGAAATGTGACCCAATCATTTATGATAATGCCAAGATATAATTTCGGCAATAAAAATATTAGACACAATTTGAATCTGATGATAAATTATCAAAATCTCAATGATAAAAACATCTATACTGTGCAATATACCCAAATGAAATCATTAAATACCAATTTTAACTATATCATCAACTTGTTAAAAGCAGGTCTCTATATCCGGACAAGTGTATTGTATATACAGAATAAAATATCTGCCGGCACAACAAATTCGTACGGTGGTACTATTGGTTTAAGTAAATCATTATTCAGGCGAAAAATATATTCGTCATTAAATTATACTTATACCTCTAATACTTTTAATGAAAAATCAAATGGATTTACATATAGATTCAATCTGAATCTAATAGGAAGAATAAACAATAATCAATCATTAAAATTCTCAGCATTTTTGCTTAATAATAATTCAAAAAATACTGAAATAATAAGAAATTTTACTGAAACAACAATAAGAATAAGTTATAATTTAAGCTTTAATAGTAAACATAAAAAGTAAAAAAATGAAACGCATATTGGCCATTATTACTTTATTAATTGTCTCTTTCTATATGAAAGCACAAGATCCGGTAACGGTTCAAATCTTAGTACAACCCCCTTATAGTTCGCATATCGAAGACTATACTTCTTATGAAAATAAATTGGTATTGATATTATCAGGACAAGCTAATAGTAATATGCAGCCTTACCAGGTTTATTTCAAAGGCTTTTTACAAGGAGATAACGGAGTCAGAGTTGAAACGGATGAAAACTACAAACCTCCTGTTCCGGTTGAAATACCGGCAGGTGGTAGTATCTCTTTCAACGGAAATGAGCTGGATTTTTTTTCATCGGAACATCTGACCATTACAGGTACAAATGCAAAAAGTATAATATTGAGTGATGGACTACCCGAAGGATATTATCATATATGTATAAGAGCATTTGATTATGATAGCGATCAGCCTTTATCGGGAGAAGAACCGATAGGTTGTTCTCCCGATTTCGGCATTTTTCATGTAGATCCACCCCAAATAGTTTTTCCGGCTTGTGGAGAAAATATTATGGCTACAGAGACGCAAAACATAGTATTTTCCTGGACAATACCCGTAAATAGTCCTTTAAATACCCAATATACATTAACATTGACAGAACTACAGCAAGGTCAAGATCCCAATGATGCCGCAAATGCTATGAGCTATCCTCCTTTTTTTGAAACCAATACTCAAGCAAACTCCTATGCTTATACTATGGCTGACCCTCCATTGGAAGAAGGTAAAACCTATGTTGTCCAGGTAAGAGCATTTGACCCGGAGGAAAAAACAGAATATAAAAATAATGGATATAGTGAAGTATGTACTTTTACTTATGGAAATAAAATATCTATATTTAATGGTGATAAAATAAATAAAGCAGGTGGGATTTTCAAAATCGATTCGATTATAAAACCGGATATCACCTATACACCAAAATATAAAACAACCAAAGTATGTGGAAAAATCCAATACAACTACCCGGATGACAAAAAGATTTATCCTATGAATTTGGCCAATGTAAAACTTATTGTAGATTACACACTTGATCCAAA
>JALSPK010000207.1 GCA_026986005.1 Saprospiraceae bacterium | reverse complement strand
TTTAATACAAAAATAGACATTTTTTCATCTCAAAAGCACTCTATCTGTGTAGTTACTTACTTTATTCAAATTACTGATGCTAAGGCATCACTAATCCTCAGAAAGACAAAAATCTCATCAAAAATCTTTATTTTTCAAAAATCAAGCACTTTATAGACAGACACTAATTAGATCAAAAATCAAATCTATAATAAAAGATAGGAAGTCTACCCAACTGTAATTGTTCAATTCTAGGATCTGCCCTACCGGCAACAAAGCCGTGATTCAACACATTTTTCGTATCAAACAGATTTGAAATATCAATTGCAATCTCATGAGTGAATTTCTTAGTATTGAGTTTATAGGCAATCTTCAAGTCTGTCCTAAAGTAATCCTTGAATTGATATTCATTATAATGTTCATCAGTATATACAATTTCCTGTTCCCTATTAGAAGCTTCCAAATCTATTTCCCCGTATCTTCTTCCTCCAGTCCATGCTACTTTAACACCTAAATTAATGGTTTGCCTACTACCTATTTTAAACTCTTTACCTCCAAGGAAATTGGTCGCAAATCTACCGTTAAATGAGGAATTACGTAAAATGCCATCACTTCCTTTGTATTTGGAATCAAATAATGAACCGGACATCATAATAAAATAACCATGACTAAAGCCCTTCTCTATTGTCAAATCTATACCGTAATTTCTACCCGTTCCAGCACTTTTTAATTTATCCGGGAAAAACCTACTGAATCCCGAACCTGAGTTCAATAAGGAGTAAGCACTCTTTCCTTCAGCAGCTATTGGTAAGTCATACAAATATTGATAATAAGTCTCTGCCTTAAATCTAATATTCTTACCAAGATACCTTTCGTAACCAACTACTACGTGCAAGCTTTTCAATAAACCCAAGTCCTTATTATATGGACTCAATTCTCTTTTGAAATCCAAGTTTTTATCAAAATAATATAAGTATGGTGCTAAAGTCTGGGAGTGTAACCCAAGACCCAAATTAAACTTCTGCTTTCGATCAAATTGATATGAAAGACCAAATCTCGGCTCAATCGGTGAATTTGAATTTTCTCCTATTGTAAAAATATTTGATGTGACTCCACCTGTCAAGGTTAACTTCTCAGTAGCCTTGTATTTAAACTGAATATACGGTTGTATCAGCATGGGGTTTCCGGTAGCTTTCCATCTAATCCTCCAAGGTGAAATATCCTTAACAGCCGTATTATCATTTTTCAATGTCACGACTCTAACACTATCTATATATTTAGAATCATAAAAATCAAAATTCAGCCCTGCTTTAAAACTGAGTTTTCTATTAAACTTTTTATTTAACGACAAATAAGCTGAATACTTATTGTCTCTAAATTTATAATCAAGAATACTGATTAGTGTATCAACAACAAATACACCGGAAGATCCATCCCTAACTATTTTATCATGCTTTGCATCTACGCGTTGGTGCGATGCAGAGAATACAGCTTTTATAAATGTATTTCTATTTAGAGGTTTGGTATAGCTTAAGCCAATCAAACCCATTCTTGACCCAAAATATTGATCTCGATCATTGTCTCCATAAAGTTCTGTAAGTGATGTGTCCTTTTGGGTACTAATTATTATCGGCACACGACTATCACCTCCGATTGCAAATATAGCAAGATTTCCACCTTTCTTAAAAGGGAAATTTAATCTAAATGCAGCATCTTGATACTTGGGATTTGATGTTGTCCCAATATTAATCCCTAATGAATTAAATATTGATACTGTAGAGTATTTGTACATAGCCAAAAAAGAAGACCCTTTTTTCTTTGAAATAGGCCCCTCTGCCATCAATTCTGTACCTAAAAATCCAAATTGTGCACTTCCTTCATATGTTTCATTATTTCCACTTCTCATTTTAAGGTCAAAAACCCCGGCTATACCATTACTGTACTCCGCCGGAAAAGCTGCTGTAAAAAAATCAGAGTTAGCTAAAAACTTATTGTTTAATATCGTAACAGGACCTCCTCCTGTACCGGGAATAGAAAAATGGTTAGGATTAGGTATATTTATTCCTTCAAGTCTCCACAATACACCCAATGGAGTATTACCCCGTATCACTATATCATTACGTGAATCATCCGAAGACAATACTCCCGGATAACTCTTTGCCATTCGAGCCGGGTCTCCCCTACTACCTGCATATTTTTCTGTTTCATACACAGAAAATTCTCTTGCACTAATCACTGCCATTTCATTAATTGGCTCTCCACTTTTTTTAGCCACTATCACAACTTCATCCATAGCAGTAACTGTTTCGTCCATCTTGACCTTAATTATAACCTCTTTACCTGACGTAACAATTATGTCATCAAGAACCACATCTTTGTATCCTATAGAAGTAAACTTGATACTCCTCCTACCAATCTTAACCCCTTTCAATCTGTATTTGCCCTTTTCATCCGTTACACTTCCTACTAAAGGGTCAGAATCCAAAACAATCACATTGACTCCAATCAATGGATACTGAGATTCTGCATCTACAACCACCCCCCTTACTGTTTGGGTCAATTGAGCACTAACACTACTAAAAAACCCTAAAAAAAACAAAATCGGTAATACTAAAAGTATTCTTTTTTTTCTCATATTCATATCTTTTCATTTTGATTAACCTGTGCAAGATACTAATCATTTTTAATTGAATTTTATAAATTATCGAGAATTTTATATTACTAATTTATATAATACGAATAATTCAACAATAAAATACCATTTTTTTATACTTATTGTTAACCCACATAACAGCTATCTTTCCGTTATTTACAAAGCATAGCCAATATTTTAATACTATTTATTTTACTTTATGTTAATTTTGTAGTCACTTAAATATTTTAATGCCAAAAGCGAAATATTGCTCAATACTATTAATATTTTGTTGCAAAACTGACTATATAATCTTTTGTAAAATTAGACAAATCTCAAAAAATAATCCATTGCAGTTGATTGATATGCCTTCAGACGAAGGTAAGGATTTATTATAAATCCGATAGCACTTCGCCCAGACTAAAAGTTTCGTATTCTGCTAAAATTTTTAGCAATAAGAATACAGCTAAAGAATAGTAGAACTATATACATTTTTGATACTATCAGCTGAGTTAGCACTCAAGAAGTACAAAATATCATCCAAGAGTATAATAACTGATATCTTGAATCAATACTAAGCTACATTATTACCGCAAATACTTCTTCAAGCTCTTTCAAAGTTTCATCATTGGTATGTATATCTTTTATAACCTCTCCCTTCTCAAGAACAACAATTCGTTCAGCTACATCTGTAATGTGATTAAGATTATGGCTTGATATCAATACTGTTTTTTTTTCATCCTTCACTATTTTTAACAATAATTTCTTCAATCTCATTTGGGTTGTCGGATCTAAATTTGCAAATGGTTCATCAAGCAATATCAATTCAGGATTACCAATAAGTGCACCTACGACTCCTACTTTCTTTTGATTTCCTTTCGATAAATCTCTAATATATTTTTTGTTTCCAAGTATTTCTCCATTGAAAAGTTCAGAAAATTGAACTAAAAAACCATCCACTTCTTTTTTGTTCCACCCTCTTAAATCACCCAACATATAAAAATATTCATCTGCTAGCAGGTATCCAATCAAAAAGCTTTCATCTAAATATGCAGAAGTTCTAAATTTCCAATTTTCATTTTCACTTACTTTGATACCACCATTTAATATATACCCTTCAGTAGGTCTTATCAAGTCCAAAATCAAGTTAAAAAAAGTAGTTTTTCCTGCTCCATTATTACCTACCATCCCAAAACTTTGACCATCAGGTATTGTCAATTCAGGGATATTTAATACAACAGTATTTCCGTATTGTTTCTTAAGATTATTTATTTCTAACATGTTCTTTTTTTTTATTCTTCTTTTGCAAATGATTCTAATAGTGAGTATTTTCTTTTCACATAAAGACCTTCTATATATTCCATAATTATACTTTTCAATAAAAGCCCTATAACACCAATTATAAAAAGCATCATAAGTCCGATCTTGGCTGAAAAATATTTTTTAGCAAAATAATAAATCAAAATCGGTATAATCAATCTGAGTATTCCCAAAATCATTGTTTTAAAATTGAAACCTCCTGAATTTTGAAATGCTCTTACTTTTTCATTTAAGCGTACCGGATTATCATTAAATACACCTCCTACCAAAACCAAATAGGAATTAAAACCAATATTAAAAATCGCTAAAGCCAATATCAATAAATACTTACCCAGTCCAAAGTACAAAAACGGCAAACTAAGAATCAAAAAAAATATAACAGAACCGGACATCAACCACCACTTAGACTCAAGGTATTGCCTATACTTGACATTTTGACTCATAAATAAACGATAGTACTCACTATCCCAACCCGGCACAAAATTACCAAAATTGAATAAAAAGCCTCCGGTTATCAACATTCCCCCAAATAGCTCCTTGAATACATTTCCTGTAATGCTATCCCCACTAAGATTAAAAACCCAAAATCCATAAAAAAGAAAATAAAAAGAAAATAGTGCAGCATTTCGAGGTCTTTTATTTCTTATAATCATACGAATATCGTTCTTTAAAAATACAGCTGTTGTCCCAAACCTATCCAACCAATTGAGTTTAACATCCATTACCTTCTCCGTCTTCAATCTCATCGCACCATCAATGTAAAACCTGGATAATATAGAATGATATGTGAAGTAAAATACAGCACAAAGCCCAATCACAAAAAATATCACCTTCCAAGGAGCAAGATATACAGAGTAAAATAAATCTCCAGAAATAGCGGTAATATCGAGATAACCATAGTGTTTTAACCCTATGATAGTACCCAATAAAAACAATACTATAGCTATAAACAAATAACTTTTTTCAGCAAGGTATGCAATAAAAACAAGTGAAAAAATCACAGCTAATACCGATAGCAACCATGCTACCACTCCTATACTGCTATCCTCATTAAAAAATAAAACAATTGTATATGTAATGAACGCTAACAAAGAAAAAAAAGACAAATAATTTAAATGCAACTTTAATAAAAAATAATTTAGAATCTTCTTTTTCTTTATAGGCAATATCATCAATGAACGTACTTTTAACGAAGGGGAAGGATTGAAAAACAAATATAAGACAAAAAAAACAAAAAAGAAATACATCAAATATCTACTTCCAAATAGTAATACATTTTCATCCGGCAACTCTTCCTTTACACCATAATATGCTCCAATACCAAACATAATTGCTAATGCACTAAAGTATAAATAGGCTATAAATGTAATAATTTTCACAAATAGCCTCTTTGCAAACCTCGGTGATCTAAAAAATTCTTTTATTTCTAAACTTATAAAATACTTATTCATGAACTATTATATTTACTTCAATATTTCAAATGTTGTTCTCCTATTTCGTTGGTGCTGCTGTTCTGTACAATCTTCACAGTTACATCTATCAATCAATTTGGTTTTACCGTAGCCCACAGCCTCCATTCTGTCTCTTGACACACCCTTTTGTATCAAATATGCCACTACTGAAGAGGCTCTTTTTTTAGAAAGAGTAAGATTATACTCATCATCCCCTCTACAGTCCGTATGAGAACCGATTTTAATCTTATAATTAGGATTGTTTTTCAATATCAAATACAATATGTCCAATGTGGGAATAGATTTATCCCGAAGCTCCCATTTATCATAATCATAATAAATATTTTTCAATACAACCTCTTTACCAAAATAAATTTTACCAAGCACAACAGTCAAATTAACTGTATTAACATCATCCTTATAATCAGAAGATGAGTTCACAGTCACTTTTGCCGTAGTGGTCAAATAGCCTTTTTTACCTATAACCAAACTGTATATAGAATCAAATACAACTTCATTTATAGCTATTCCATTGTCGGGAGTCTCTGCCGATAGACTACCGTTTGAAATATTAATTACAGCCCCTTCGACCGGTTTTTTACCCAAAACCCTAGTATTCGGATTTCCATTTTCCGAATAAATATTCTCCACAACTTTAATAGCAAGATAAACTCTTTTTCTATTTGTCTGATCCTTTTTATCTATTTTCAAACTATCTTTGACTAAAGTATCCAATTTAGGTTTTATAACAAACGAATAAACATCATCCAAACCTTTTCCGTTAATTCTCGATGAACTAAGGATTCCTGTTGTATCACTATTTTTAAGTAAATAAAAATCATCTCCACCGGAATTTAGAGGACATTCCAAATGAGAGGGAGGTGACAGTTTACCATTTGAATCAAATTTAGTTTGAAATATGTCATAACCTCCAAGACCGGCTAAATAATCTGAAGAAAAATACAACTCATTCTTCCAAGTAGTAACAAATTTCTCATTTCCGACAGTATTAATGTATTTTGGCAATAACCTAGGCCGAGACCAGCCTTCATTATCTCTGACAATATAATAAAGATCATAGCTTCCATATCCATTTGGATCATCACTAGCAAAATATAAAAGACTTTCATCCTCACTCAACCAAGGAGATATATAATTAACATCCTCTCTGACAAATGGCATGACTTTAATTTGTGTCCAATTATCCCCTACTCTTACACCATGATAGATTTTACAATTTCTAACAGTACCTTTTTCATCTCCACATCTAACGAAAAATATTTCTGTACCTGACTTATTGAAACAAGCAGATGCATCATTATACTTTGTATTTATCTCACCGGAAAAAGGCTTAAGCTCGGTCAATCCACTTTTATCAGTAATATACAAATCATAATAATAATTACCTGTCCAATCATACAGATTCTTTGAAGAATTAAATCTATCCGAGGATACAACTAAATAGTCTTCGAGATAGAAATCACTAGCAAAATCCGAAAACTCACTATTAATATCCAGCGATTTTATTACTATCGATTTATTCTGTTTTTCTTTCCAGCTTATAGATTGTTTGATAATACTAATTTCCCTATTTAGCACTACTGATCTACCAAACTTCTTCTCCGCCTTCAACAATATATCCAACGCATCATTATATTTCTCTATTTTTTTTAATACTTTCACTAAACTTAGATATACTCTGATTTTAGCACCATTAATTATTGACTTTTTATACCACTTTACAGACCTTCTCGGCAAATCCATTTTCCTATATGATTCTGCGATTAGAAACATTCTTTTTGAAGCCTGCTCATCACTATTGACTTTTGATAATTCTTTCTTAAAAAGCATAATTGCAGTAGAATAATGCTTTCTGTCATAAGCCTCTCTTCCGGATTTAAATTTTGAAAGTGAAACGCAGGACACTAACACAAAAGTTGCAATTAAGAACAATATATAATAAATTCTTCGCATCAAACACGATTTTTTTATCAAATATATAATTTTTTTATATCTTTACATCAATATTTTTATTTAACATAAGTAAAAAAACAGTTTTATGAATCATCCTTCAGTAAAATATGGCGTTTTAGGTGGCTTTGCATCGGTAATTTTAACATTAATTCTGTGGTTTATCAACCCTGACTATTTATTAAGCTTTACCGGATCTGCCGCGGGGTTTTTAATATTAATATTTTTCATGTATATGGCAGGAAAAGAAGCAAGAACTCTTAGCTATGGATATATTGACTATGGTGAGATATTCAAATACTTATTCATTACGTTCGTAATAATGTCTTTGATTTCAACTATATTTGTATACATACTGTACAATTTCATTGATACGGGAATGTTAGAACGTCAAAAAGAAATGGCTATCAAAACTGCGGAAAAAATGGCTTCAATGTTTGGTAACGAAGACGCAATAGAAGAAATAAGTGATAAAATTGAAGAGCAAGATTTTAGCTATACTATTGGAAAAGCAATTCAAGGATGGATATTTGGAATGCTCTTAGGGGCAATAATTGCCGCAATTCAAGGAGCAATAATGAAGAAAAAAGACCCGAATTTTGATCACTTTGCATAGGAGACTGTTTAATTTAAAATTATAATAAATGGATATTTCTGTAGTAATTCCTTTGTTCAACGAAGCGGAATCCTTACCTGAATTGACCTCATGGATAGATAGGGTAATGGAAAATAACGGATTCTCCTACGAAATTGTTTTTATCGATGATGGAAGCACCGATGAATCCTGGCAGGTAATAAAGCAATTAAAAAATGAATATCCAAAAATCAATGCGATAAAATTTCAAAGAAATTATGGCAAATCAGCAGGTTTAAACGAAGGATTCTTAGCTGCTCAGGGAGATGTAATTATCACAATGGATGCTGATCTGCAAGATAACCCGGACGAGATCCCCGATTTATATAAGATGATAATGGAAGATGGTTTTGACTTAGTTTCCGGATGGAAAAAAAAGAGATATGACCCATTCATAAAAAGAAATACCAGTAAAATCTATAATGGCTTTTCAAGAATGGTAACCGGTCTTAAGCTCCATGATATGAACTGCGGTCTCAAAGCATACAGGAAAAATGTCGTCAAGACAATTGAGGTAATTGGAGAAATGCACCGATATATTCCGGTAATTGCAAAGTGGGCTGGATTCACCAAAATAGGCGAAAAAGTTGTTGAACACAGGGCAAGAAAATACGGTGTAACCAAATTTGGGCTAGAGAGATTTATCAATGGTCCTCTTGATCTAATGTCAATAATGTTTGTTTCTAAATTCGGAAAAAGACCAATGCACTTTTTCGGTTCACTCGGTTTTACTTTTGTTTTTGTGGGTTTTGCGAGTTTGGCCTATCTGAGTATTGACAAATTGTTCTTTGGAGCACCGGGAATAGCTACTAGACCATTGTTCTTTTTTGGGATATTAACTTTAATAATAGGAATGCAATTATTTGTTACAGGATTTTTAGCAGAGATGATATTGCGATCTTCAACGGAAAGAAATAAATACCTCATTGAAAAAAGAATATAAAAAAATAAAGGCGCAATATATATTGCACCTCTCTAGCTAAGAACTACGCTAACGCAGTTCTCCACCTATTACTTCAAATGTAACACACCTTTATAGTGCATTTACCATTTTTGTCAATTTGCTTTTTAGATTAGCCCCTTTGTTTTTGTGCCATAGATTTTTCTTGACCAATCTATCAATCATACTGATTACTTTTGGTAAAAAACTAGCTGCTTTATCCTTATCTTCCATCTCTCTAAGATTTTTGATAGAAGTTCTTGCAGATTTTTTATAATATCTGTTATACACACGCTTTTTTGCGTCTTGTCTTGCTCTCTTCTTTGCTGATTTATGATTTGCCATATTCTATATATTAAAATTGAGGTGCAAAGGTATAATTATTTTATTAAATCAAACAAATTTTATTCTTTTTTTGCTAAAATAATTTAAAAATCAGGTTGAAAACCATTAATTATGCTAAATGTCAGTCCAAATTGCATTACTTTTTCACGATCAAAGCTAGAATCACCACCCACGTCTAATAGATTTGCTAGGTCTGAAACATCTATTCTTTCCCACGGAAAGCTAACATATGGTTTTAATTCCACTCCAAAACTATCAGTAGCCCTAAAATACAAAATCAAATATACTTTGTTTGAATAATAAGTGTATTTTGTACCCTGAGAAATCAGAACCTTTGATGATATATTTTTCAATTTAGTCTTAAGCGCACTCGAGTTATAATCTATAGTGCCTCCGATACCAATATGCCCAACAATTGCTTCCATTCCAAATGAAAAAGTATTCGTATTAAAATAAAAGTTCTTTTCCCTACCAATACCTTCTTTTACATTACCCACAGTACCTGACCTATTTGCTGACAAACTATTCCAAAAAGCACCAAATTTCAAAGTTCCTACTCTATATGCAAGCCCTATATTAAAGCCATGTAACAACTTGAGTGTACCCATTGGACTTAAAACTGTTTCGTTTTCAGCCAAATTATTCCCATTATTATATAAATTAATTATACTATTTGTGGTTTTCAAAGGTAAATAGCTAAATGTATAACCCACTTCACTATTCAATTGAGAAGACATCTCCAAAGCAAAAAAGAGAATAAAAAATAAAATCATTCCACTTCTTCTTATTTTTTTTATTAGATTTACGGTTTCTATAAGCATTGCTGTTAATGTTTTTTAATATATTTGTTGCAAATATATAAAGAACTATAAAATATATAGCTTATTAGTTAGTAATTATTTGAAAAAATCAATTTATGACAGATAATACTTTGCTTTATAAAATAGCCGTTACACAAATAGATAATATAGGCTCAATCCTTGCAAAAAACTTAGTAAGCTATTGCGGTGGTGTCAAGGAAATATTCTTCAAATCCAAGGCGGAACTTGCAAAAATACCGGGTATTGGTTATATCCTTGCAAATGAAGTAGTAAAAAAAGAAGTCCTAATAAAAGCAGAAATGATATTAAAAAACTTGGAATCAACCAAAGTAAAAACATTGTTTTATTTGGATGATAACTACCCAAAAAGGTTGAATCATTTTAGTGATAGCCCTTTATTGCTATATACAAAAGGAATCAATTCATTCAACAATAAGCGAACATTGGGTATCGTAGGCACTAGAAATGCAACCATTCGCGGTAAAAAAATAACAGAGGAAATAATAGAGGAAATAAAGGATTTCAATGTAACCATAATAAGTGGCTTAGCATTTGGAATTGACGCTATCGCTCACAAGGCTTGTATAAAAAACAATATGCAAAACATAGGAATCATGGGAAATGGAATTGATATAACGTATCCTTCTCAACACGAAAACCTAAGAAAAGAAATCGAAGAAAACGGTGATATCATGAGCGAATTCCCCATGAACACTAAACCCGATAAGGGACATTTCCCAATGAGAAATAGAATCATAGCCGGTTTATCAGATGCAGTACTGGTAGTAGAATCCGATATAAAAGGAGGATCTATGATTACAGCAAAAATGGCATTCAATTACAACAAAGATGTATTTGCTATCCCGGGGAGATACGATGATAGATATTCTAAAGGAACAAATTCATTGATAAAATCAAATATTGCCTCTCTTGCTGAAAATGCTAAAGACATATGCAAACTGATGGATTGGACTAAAAATAGCCTACAAAAGCCAAAACAATTGGAACTATTTGTAAAATTGACGGATAATGAACAAAAAATAGTTGATGCTTTAAAAGAAACAGAATTGGACAGCTTATCTATTGACAAATTATACCACAAAACAAAAATTAATATCGGGCAATTATCTTCAATACTCCTGCAACTAGAATTCAAAGGAATTGTCGAAAACCTACCCGGAGCAAGATATATGTTACTTAGATAATGTCAGCATAAAAACATTCTAAATTAGATTTTATTTTATTTTTTTTATGATAAAACAGCTAAAATATTTTTTTTTATTATATGTTTGTGAATAAAAGAAACTCAATTACATACACATATGGAATATCTCAAATTTGAAAGGAATAAATTAGTCAATTTATCGTATTCATTGACTCATGAATTGTTGCGAACAAACAGGAGTGGAGCATTTGCCACAACCACCTTATTGTTCTGTAATACAAGAAAATACCATGGACTATTAATTACCCGACAACCAATGATTGATGACGAAATGCACGTTTTGGTGTCAAGCATCGATCCGACTATAATACAACACGATGCAGAATTTCATCTTGGGATTCATGAATATCCAAACGGAGTATATTCTCCAAAAGGACACAAATACATCAGAGAGATTAGTATCGAAGATATTCCTAAAATCACTTACAGAGTGGGCGGTGTCATATTGTCAAAAGAAAGTATTTTCGCATCCAATTCGGATAGAGTTTTGATAAAATATACAGTTGAAGACTGTCATTCACCTACGACCATACGACTTCAACCATTTTTAGCTTTCAGACAAAGACATAAATTGAGCAAAGCCAACAATTTTGTAGATAGAACTTATAAATCATCTCAAAACGGTGTGAATTTTAAAATGTACCAAGGATATACTCCTGTCCATTTCCAGTTTTCAAAAAAAACAGAGTATATTCATTCGCCCGATTGGTATTACAATGTAAAATATAGAGAAGAAGAAAAAAGAGGTTATGAATCAATTGAGGATCTATTTGTTCCGGGATATTTTGAATTTGAATTAAAAAAAGGTGAAAGCATCACTTTGGTTGCCGGTACAGAAGAAATAAAATCTACGAGCATCACAAGACTATTTAATACAGAAAAAAAGAAAAGAATAAAACGCTCGAGTTTCAAAAACAATCTTATAAATGCTGCCGAGCAATTTGTACAGAAAACAGATGGTAAAACAGAGATCGTTGCCGGCTTCCCTTGGTTTGGAGTATGGGGAAGAGATACTTTTATCGCCCTTCCGGGACTGAGTACCAGCATAGACAAACCCGAAATTGCAAAAGCAGTGTTGGACACCATGAGCAAAAGACTTAACGGACCACTATTTCCAAACATCGGCTCGGATAATAATGCTGCTTACAACTCAATAGATGCACCTTTATGGTTTTTTTGGTCTATTCAACAATATGTAATAAAAACAGGAAATTTTAAATCCGCATGGAAATCATACGGCAGAAAAATGGCTCTCATCCTTGACGGATATAAAAACGGAACGGAATACAATATCAAAATGCAAGAAAATGGATTAATCGGTGGAGGAATCCAAGGTAAAGCTTTGACTTGGATGGATGCCATCGCCGACGGCAAAGCTGTCACCCCAAGAATTGGGATGCCTGTAGAAATAAATTCATTATGGTATAATGCTGTCAAATTCTATATTGAAATTGCTGAAAAAGCTGATGCAAAAGTAAGTCTAGAAGAATGGGAAAACATAGCAAACACCATACCCGATGCATTTGTCAAAACATTTTGGGATGACAGTAAAGGATATCTTGCAGATTATGTAGATGGAGATTACAAAAATTGGGACATCAGACCCAATATGATTATTGCAGCTTCTCTTCCTTACAACCCGATATCAAATAAGATAAAAGCCCGAATCGTAAAAATAGTAAAAACCGAGTTGCTGACAACAAGAGGATTAAGGACATTGTCTCCAAAAAACATACAGTATAAAGGAAAATATGAAGGCGACCAATCTACAAGGGACAAAGCCTATCATCAAGGAACAGTTTGGCCTTGGTTATTTGGACATTATGCTGAAGCTTATTTGAAAATTCGTAAAAAAGCGGGCGTAAAAAAAATAAAATGGTATTTGGATGAATTTGAAAAGACCTTACTTGAACATGGCATTGGCACAATATCTGAGATATATGATGGTGACCCTCCTCATACTCCCAGGGGGACCATTTCACAAGCATGGAGTGTCTCGGAAATATTAAGAGTAATGGAATTAGTCGCGCATTATGAAAAAATGAAATAAATCATGAGAATAATAAAAATACATATTATCACTTTAACAACCTAAAATAAACTAATGAAATGAAAATATTAATGTTTGGTTGGGAATTTCCCCCTCATATTACCGGAGGGTTGGGAACAGCAAGTTATGGACTTGTAAAAGGTCTGATAAAAAATAGTGTGGATGTTACTTTTGTTGTTCCAAAAGCTTATGGCGATGAAGACAAAGACATAAGATTAGTTAATGCAAGTGATATTGTTCTCAATATTTTTGACAAACAATTTGAAAAGTATCAAAAGCATTTGAGTTATATCGAGATTAATTCAAAATTAGTACCGTATCAGACTCCTGAGCAATACTTCGATTTGATAAACCAAGAGGAAGGCGGAAGAAAAGAAACCGTAAAGAATATTTATTCAGAAAAATATGAATTTTCCGGAAAATACGGTAGTAATATCATGGAAGAGGTTCGTAGATACGCAATGCTGGCACAGGAAATTGCAAAAAGTACTGAATTTGACATCATTCATGCCCATGATTGGCTTGCTTATGAAGCCGGTATACAAGCAAAAAAATACAGTAATGTCCCTTTAGTAGTCCATATGCATGCCACCGAATATGATAGATCAGGTGAAAATATAAATAAGGTAGTATATGATATCGAAAAAAGAGGAATGGATGCCGCAGATATGGTAGTTGCAGTAAGCAATCTTACAAGAAATATTGTTATTAATAAATATGGTATTAATCCGGACAAAGTAGTAGTCCTTCACAATGCGGTAGAGCCTATCAATAAAATGTCATTTGCCGGAGAGAAAAAAACAGTAAAAGAGAAAATAGTAACTTTTCTAGGCAGGATAACATTTCAAAAAGGACCTGAATATTTTGTTGAAGCTGCATACAAAGTTTTACAAAGAGATGATAATGTCAGATTCGTAATGGCGGGTTCGGGCGATATGCTGAATAAAACGATAAAAAGAGTCGCAGAATTGGGTATTGCCAATAGATTCCATTTTACCGGATTTCTTAGAGGAGAAGATGTTGACAGGATGTTTGCTTTGAGTGATGTCTATGTCATGCCCAGTGTATCAGAGCCTTTTGGCATTTCTCCATTAGAGGCAATGCGCTCTAATGTCCCGGTAATTATCTCAAAGCAATCGGGAGTTTCGGAAATACTGAATTTCGCTCTCAAAGCTGACTTTTGGGATATTGATGCCATGGCTGACTATATATATGGATTGCTACAATATGATGGCATATCCAAAATGTTCAAGGAGCATGGAAAAACCGAAGTAGATAGTTTGAAATGGGAAAATGCCGCAAAAAAACTAATCGGATTTTATGAAAGTTTGCTATAAAATAAATAATACTAAAAAAGATATATTATGAGATCAATTTGCTTTTATTTTCAGGTACACCAACCCTTCAGACTAAGAAGATATAGATTTTTTGACATCGGTAAAGAACACAATTATTACGATGACTACCAAAATGAATATATCATGAGACGTGTAGTTGATAAATGTTATCTCCCGATGAACAAAATACTATTGGATCTGATCAAAGAGTATGGTACACAATTCAAAGTAAGCTTTTCCATATCCGGAACTGCTTTAGATCAATTTGAAATGTACAGCCCTGAAGTATTGGACAGTTTTAAAAAACTAGCAGATACCGGCAATGTTGAATTTTTATCAGAAACCTATTCACATTCACTAGCTTCTCTTAAAAGTAAAAATGAATTTACAAGACAAATAAAAGAGCACAAAGCAAAGATTAATAAGCTCTTTGGACTCGTTCCAAAAACATTCAGAAATACTGAATTAATTTATTCTGACGAGATAGGAGCTATGGTGGCTGACATTGGATATAAAACAATGCTTACTGAAGGCGCAAAACATATATTAGGGTGGAAATCTCCAAATTATCTTTACACTAATGCTATTAACCCAAAGCTTAAATTGCTTCTCAAAAACTTTAGACTAAGTGATGATATCGCATTTAGATTTTCAGAAAGATCTTGGAATGATTGGCCTCTTACAACAGACAAATTCGTAGGTTGGTTAAACGAAATAGGAGAAGATGAGCAGGTAGTTAATCTCTTCATGGATTATGAAACATTCGGCGAACACCAGTGGGAAGAGACAGGAATTTTTGACTTCATGAAAGCATTGCCTCAAGCAGTTTTCAAAAATAGTAATTTTTCTTTCAATACCCCGTCTGAAACAAGCGAAATATATCAACCGGTAGCCAAACTTCATGTCCCATACCCAATATCATGGGCAGATGAAGAAAGAGATTTGACTGCATGGCTTGGAAATGAACTTCAAGATGAAGCCTATGACAAACTTTACCAACTCGAAGCAAAAATCACAAAATGCAAAGATGAAAAAATATTAAAAGACTGGAAATACCTCCAAACAAGTGATCATTTCTACTATATGTGCACAAAATGGTTTTCAGACGGTGATGTACACAAATATTTCAATCCGTACGGTTCACCTTATGATGCATTTATTAATTTCATGAATGTATTATCTGATTTTGAAATCAGGGTGAAAGAATGTAAGTGAATTTTCCAATAACCAATATGAGAAAGAAAAAGAGTATAAAACAAACATTTATTTCTTCATCCAAAGAAATGTTTTTTATTCTATTCATATACTTTGTTCTTGATTTTATATTGAGATCATATGAATCGTATCTTCTTTACCCATATTATACGGACATCAAAGGACTTCTTGATAATGAAATAAATGGATTTTATCATGATATTTTTAAATTATCAACATTGCTTTTTATTTATTTCCCTCTTCACCTACTTTTAAGTTTTTGGTTTGGCAAAAAAGCCTTAATATTGAGCGAGGTATTCCTTTTTGTCTTTGTTGTCTTATCATTTTTTACAATACAATATTATATAGTATCCTTTGTGCCTCTTGATCAGTCATTTTACAGTTACAAATTAGAGGATATTACTAATATCATTTTATCAAGTGGAGATTTTTCCTGGATAAGCTTTATCGTTTTTATATTCATTCTTTTTTCATATTTTTTTCTATTAAAAATAAAATTCAATTCGATTTTACCTTTTACTATAATTTGGTTGGTTTGGATAATCACAATACCAAATATCAGCTATTCACATGTAAAAGCAAAGTTTTTCGAATCATCACAAGAGTTTTATCTAGTAAAAAACAAAGCGATATATTTCATAGAACAGTCGGCAAAATACTACGCTGCAAATAGGGAAACAAAAGAAAGATACTCTCATGCCATTATTACTAAAACAGCTCACGAATATGCTTCCATCTATCCTAATAATAACTTTATTATTCCTACATATCCAATTTTAAGAAAAAGGAATGATCCCGATGTTTTGGGGCAATTTTTGCATTTAAAAGATTCTATGCCTAATATTGTTTTTATTATTCTAGAGAGTATGGGTAGAAATATTTGTGGTCCAAATGCGCGTTTCGGATCGTTTACACCTTTTTTAGATTCATTGATCAAGCACAGTCTTTATTGGGAAAATTTTCTTAGCAATGCTGACAGAACGTTTGGGGCAATACCCAATATCTTAGGTTCCCTTCCATTTGGAGATAAATCTTTTCACGAACATAAAGAAAAAGCATTACCTCTTCATCAAACCCTTATTTCGCTACTTAATAAAAATAATTACAGAACCTCTTTTTATTATGGTGGATGGAACCATTTTAATAATATGGACGATATTCTTAATGCTAGCAATATTGATTTTATATTGGATAAATTTGATAGTTCTGCTACTAAAATAAAAAGTGACACAAAAGGTTTTTCATGGGGCTATGACGATAAATCATTGTTCAGACAATATCTTAAAATTATAAACTCAGACTCTGTAAAAAATACTACTCGACTTGACATTTTATTAACGCTATCTCTTCATCAGCCATTCATGCCCCCAAATGAGTCTAATTATTTATCTCAACTAAAAAAAATAGTAGGTAATCTACCAAAGGCAAAACAAGAATCTATCAAACCATACATTAAGCCATTGACTACTGTATTGTATGTCGATGATGCCCTAAGGTACTTATTTAAAGAATACCGTAAAAGAAAAGATTTTAATAATACGATTTTTATTATCACCGGAGATCACAATATTCATGCAATGCCTGATAACAATGAACTATGTCAATACAATGTCCCCTTAATTATTTATTCTCCAATGCTAAAAAGCAATAAAAAATTCACTTGCATAGGAAGTCATCAAGACATTTACCCTAGTATTTTGGCTTTGTTAGACAATAAATATAAACTTAAATTACCGATGGTAACCCATGCTATCAGCAATGGTTTGTGTGTAAGTCCGTATTTCGAACAAAACAAAGTCATTCCGTTTTTTCTAGGTAGAAACCTCAATACTTCTATTTTGGACAATGGATATTATTTCACACAAGATAAATGCTATAAATTATCAAGGGGAATGAATCTGAAACCTGAAAAAAATAAAGACACTTGTAATAAACTAAAGCATAATCTTGAAGTCATAAAAAGAATCAATAAGTATGTTTATAACCAAAATAAAATATTGCCGGAAAAATATAAATAGTGTTTGTCTATAAAGTGCTTGATTTTGGAAAAATAAAGATTTATGATGAGATTTTTGTCTTTCTGAAGATTAGTGATGCCTTAGCATCAGTAATTTGAATAAAGTAAGTAACTATACAGATAGAGTGCTTTTGAGATGAAAAATGCCTATTTTTGTATTAAAAGAATCATATATTTTGAAGGAATAGCGGCGCTATTTCAAAAAATATTGGTAAATTTTAATGCGAAAAGAGCGTTTTTCAGCCAAAATGATTCTACCTGTATAGTTACATTATATCGCAAAAAGAATATTTTTAAATTTTAATGACTTCATAGACAGACACTAAATAATGTATTCATGAAAACATAGTAATACCAAACTGCTACCAATATTTTTATTTTTCAAAAACGTATGGAAAAATCCCGGGATAAGATTTATAGATTCCTTTCAGTTTTACAGTTGTGGATGCTTGCTTATATTTCTGTATAAAATCATTGACATTTGAGATCTCTTCACCATTGATATTTTTTATTATATACCCGGGTTCAATATTGATATTTGATATTTTAGTTCCATTAATTACACTAACAACCATTACACCGAAATCACTTATTTCTCTTTTTTCTTTTGTAGTCAAATCGCGAAGTACAAAACCCAAGTCTATCAGTATATCATCTTTTCTGTTTGCAATTAAATCAGTTGTATTGAGATTGTTTTTCAATAAAGCTTTCACTATTTTCTTTTCCCCTGCCCTAACATATTCAATATTAATTAAATCACCGGGTTTAAAATTAGCAATATTAGCTTCAAACTGTGCAACATTAAAAATTCTCACTCCCTCAATTGAAAGTATCTTATCTCCTGCATTTATTCCACAATCATCAGCAGCTCCGTTACTGTTGACCCGTTCAACAATTACACCATTTTCTCCCTCAATGTTTTTAATAGAAACACCAAGCCATGCTCTTTGGACAACACCATAATTTATAATATCAAAAGCTGCCTTTTTCACAATATTGGAGGGGATCGCAAATGAATACCCTTCAAAACTACCGGTATTTGTGGAAATAGCTGAAATCATCCCGACAAAATCACCGTTTTCGTTAAACATACCTCCTCCACTATTGCCAGGATTTGCCATTGCGTCTGTTTGAATATAAGATTCAATACCACTTGAACCCAAAATATTCAATGTCCTATTCTTGGCACTAACTATACCAACCGAAACAGAATTGCGTAGCTTAAAAGGATTTCCGATCAACATTATCCATTCTCCAAGTTTTAGTATATTTGAGTCTCCAAACAAAACAAATTTGGAGTTCGGTTTATTTATTTTCAAAACTGCAATATCAGTAGCTTCATCTTTCCCTATTACTTTAGCCTCAAAATTCTCATTTTCGTAAGTAGTAACCAAAACTTTTTCTGCATTATCAATAACATGGTAATTAGTGATGATATGACCATTGGGTGAAATAATTACTCCCGAACCGGATGTATTGGTATATACACCATTGCCACTGGATTTTATCGTATTGATATAGACAACACATGAAATATTCTTTTCAGCTATTGGAGTAAAATCACCTCCATATTGTTTATCAAAAGAAACCTTTTTTACCCTGTGATCATTTTGAAAAATTATCCTTGGCTCATTGATATAATTGTGATAAACGACCAATCCGGCAACAACAACAATTACTGCAATTAGGATATTACTAATATAATTCTCTATTTTCATCATATTACATAAATAACTATATTCAAAATAATTTATTATAATATAAGACGGGATTTAGAAAATATTTATTGGTAATTATTGCTTCTGTACGGTGGGCTTTAGCTTTCGTCGAGACGCAAAATATTGCGTCTGTACGATTGGCTTTCGCCTAGTTTTATTCACGTGACTTGCCAGGTTTCTAAAACCTGGTAAGTCTGATGTTTCTTCATTGTGCTTTCATTTGGTTGAGCCGCAAAATATTGCGTCTGTACGGAGGGCTTTCGCCTAGTTTTATTCACGTGACTTGCCAGGTTTCTAAAACCTGGTAAGTCTGGCTTTTCCTCATTGTGCTTTCATTTGGTTGAGACGCAAAATTTTGCGTCTGTACGGAGGGCTTTCGCTTTCGTTGAGACGCAAGATATTGCGTCTGTACGGTGGGCTTTCATTTCGTTGAGACGCAAAACATTGCGTCTGTACGGTGGGGTTTCGCTTTCGTTGAGACGCAAGATATTGCGTCTGTACGGTGGGCTTTCATTTCGTTGAGACGCAAAATATTGCGTCTGTACGGTGGGCTTTCGTTTTTGTTGAGCCGCAAGATATTGCGTCTGTACAGTGGGCTTTCGCTTTTGTTGAGACGCAAAATATTGCGTCTGTACGGTGGGCTTTCGCCTAGTTGTGTCTTATTCTTTGCGAGGAAAAAAACATTTGAAAAACACGAGGAAGTTTCAGTGGGCTTTCGCCTAGTTGTGTCTTATTCTAAACATGCCCATAATAGAAGAGTGTTTGGCAGTGTGTTTCAGTGGGCTTTCGCCTAGTTGTGTCTTATTCCGTTTGATTTTCAACGGATTGTTCTTTTATTTTTATTGCAAAACTAATACATTATTTAAAACCCGAATCATGCTTTGAAAATAAATTATGTAATACATCCGTTACAAGATCAACTGAATGTCTGCGCAATTTATTGTTTAATGGATGAAAATAAATTCTACTTCGGCACATTTCTGCTTCATTATCAAGTGTTTTTCTTCGTCACCATAACCCACTATGATTTCTCCGAAAAACACTTGATAGTTTTGCATAAATACACCTCGCTACAAATTCTAATGCATACTTTGGGTTAAATTTCAAAACTTTATGTATGAAAAAATGTTTTTTTCGCAAATGCAACTTTTCTTTCAGTTCAAAAGTCCCGTTTTTTAAATATTATAATATTTAAGCACTTGGTATTGAATGTTATAAAATTCGCAAATGATTTGCAAAAAACGTCGTGATTTTTGTATCGCGAAAAATTGTTTTTAATTAAATTATTAATTTATTGTTTTTCAGTAATATGTCAAAGAGCTATTTTTAGTTTTTCGCAAATATTTTGGGTTTTATTCCGTATTTTATGATTTGCGAATGTTTTTTTGTGCTTTTTATTGTTTAATTTTTCTTTAAATTTATTATGTTGCTGTATTAAATCGGTATATATTTCTTTACATAGCGATTTTGAATTTCGGGCAAATTCATCAATATCTATCAGGTCAATTCCACCGGCGGATTTTTTTGTATAAATGTATTTCCATGCGTATTCTATGTCTGATAAATTTAGCATTTTCAATATATAAGTTTGTATTTTCCCAAACCGAAACTTGTTCCCGAACCGATTTGAATTTGCTGTCCAAAGAGTAATAAAGGCAATATGTCTCCGGCTTTTTCACGGATATGATATTCTAATTTTCCTTTCCAACACATCAACAATCGTTGTTGTTTTTGTGCCGGTTTACGCAGGATACCCGTTTTGCTTAAATATATTTTATTTAAACTGATTTCCGGTACATTTTCCTCTTGTTTGTATATTCCTCCTCCATATAATTGATCCAATACATACAATCGTTGATCCAAATAACGAAATATTTTATTGAATGAGAAATCGCTTATCAATTGTTTATTGCTTTCCAATAAAGCGGGTGATTGAAATAAAATGGTAAAATCCCGGGTATTAAATTTTTCGTTTTTATAATCATCAAGGTAAAAAAATGATTCGCCGGTTTTAGAATTATTTACTTTGCTAATTCCCGAAAATTCAAATTCTATTCCCGCAATTTTATTTTTAGCCATTTTTTCAAATACTTCGTAAAGTTTTGATATAAGTTTAGCATAATCACCTATTAATTTCAGAGTAAAAATCAATTTTTGTCCTTTGTTTATATGCGTATCAAATTTTACTATATCTATAATGTAAGGAGCAGGAGGATTATCTTGGACATTGGCTTTGATTTTGCCGGGTATTTTTTTGTTTTTTTCAAACAAATCTTCATATATCTTCTTATTGGTTTTATGGAGTGCTTGCCCGAAACTTCCGCGTATGGCATTGCCGGAGAAACCATCGATTTTTCTCGGTTTTTTTGCTGTAAATTCTATATTGTATTGATATAATTTAATCATGTGTTTATAATTTTTTGAAGATGTAATTTTCCAGTTCTTTTTCCATATTCTCGGCGTGTAGCATAGTCATTCCCGATATTTTTTCGGCTACCTTGTCGCGGTGAAATTGCATTGCGGATACTACGTTATATGATTGGATTTTGGGGTTTTGGGGCATTTTTTATAGTTTAGAAAGTTCTTTTTTAATGATATTATCAAAATTATTACTTTTTACAAATCCTTTTGTTTTTTTGTTTAAAGGTATTAGTTCCAAAAATCCTTTATTTTTTAAAACTTCCAAATCTGTTCTTGCGGTTTGGTTGGAAACACTAAATCGGTTTTCAATTTCTTTAACGGTAAAAATAAGGCTTGGATCTTCATATATCCATTTTAATATAATTGCTTGTCTTTGGTTGATATCTTTAATTTTTTGAAATTGTACAAATTTTAATTTTTCATTTATTGTTTGATTGATAAATTCTTGTAAATTTTCAAAAGACAGTTTTAACATTTTAATATTGTAATTGATAAAATAAGTAATATCATTGTCGTCAATTTCGCTGTATAAATACGCTTTTGCATATTGCGTTTTACTTTTGGCAATAAATCTTGAAACGGATAAATATTCCATAAGCCAATAGCCGTTTTTTAGCAGATACCAATATACCAATGCTCTTGCTGTCCTACCATTTCCGTCGGCAAAGGGATGGATGTATCCTATTAGGAAATGAATAATTGAAGCTTTTATAATAGGGTGTATAAATTGTTTTTTATTTTGCTGGTTAAAAAATTCAATTAAGTTATTCATCAAATTGGGGATTTCCTTATAATCAGGAGGAGTATGAACGATTTCGCCGTCGATAATATCTACTACGTTAACATTATTGTTTATACGATAATTGCCTTCGTTGTTTGGTTTGTTTAAAGTTTTATTAGTGATAAGTTTATGAATATTTAGTAAATTGTCGGTAGTTAATTTTTTATTTTTATTTTCAACTATATACTTGATAGTAAGATAGTTATTAAGAATCATTTGTTCTGATTTATTTTTCGGTTTAAGATTTTTAACAAGCATATCTTTTGCTATTTTTCTTGTCGTAACAGCCCCTTCAATTTGACTTGAAGCGATGGCTTCTTCCATTATCGAGCCAATTAGAAACCTTTTTTTATCGGTTTCGGGTATGATTGATTTGGTTTTAAAATTATCGCCGATAATTAAATCGAAATTATGCAATTCTTTATTAATATGGTTGGTTATGTTATATGAAAAATTATATTTTGCAAAAGAAATTTTATTTGCATTAACCGTCAGACTGTAAAGTTACCTACAAAAGCCAATTATTATAGAATATTTAGCGCAGATTGTTGGTATAGGTAAAAAAACAATAATTTTCTTGAAAAAAGTATGATAATTATTTGGTTGAATTATT
>JALSPK010000206.1 GCA_026986005.1 Saprospiraceae bacterium | reverse complement strand
TTTGCACAAATACTAAATTGTATCCATGTTTATAACAAAAGACAATTGCAAATCACTAAGTGATAAAGAAATAATATCTAAGTCCATTGAGGAATTGGATTATTTCAAATGTCTTTATGAAAGGTATGGAAATAAACTAAAAAGGTATATAACCAAGATTTCCGGTTTCAATGCAGATGAAGCAGATGATATATTACAGAATTCATTTATAAGTATATGGAAAAATATCAATAGCTATGATGATTCATTAAAACTTTCTAGTTTTATTTACAGAATAGTGCATAATGAGACCATTTCTCATTGGCGGAAGTTGAAATCAAAAGAAAAACGAAATAAGCAATTTGGGATGAACATGTACATTGAAGAGGATAAAAACGAAGATAAAATAAAAAGAAATTTTGAAGTAAAAGAGGTACTTGACAAATTGTCATTAAAATACAAGGAAGTCTTGGTTTTGAAATTTTTAGAAAATATGGATTATGAAGAGATTTCAAATATATTGAAAATACCGGAAGGAACAGTTGCGACAAGAATCAATAGAGCGAAAAAAGCTTTTGTAAAAATTGCTCGGAGTAAAAATATTAAATTTTAAATTATAGATATGTCAGACATTAATAGATTTTTAGACAAGATAAAAAGGGAAGATATCAAGCCAAAACCAAAATGGCAATTTACCACAAAAAATATTTTAGTGTGGCTTCTATATTTTTGTTTTGTAATAATTGGTTCAATCTCTTTTTCAGTTATACTATTTGCTATACAACAAACAGATTTTGTTTTGCTTTCGCATTTTGGTCATTCGAAGTTGGAGTTATTGTTAAGTGTGCTTCCATTTCTGTGGATAGTGCTACTTGTCGTGTTTATTTTGGGTTCAATATTTGCAATATATAATTCAAAAAGAGGGTATAAATTTACCTTTTCAAAGCTTGTTGGTTTTAATGTAGGATTAAGCATATTGCTTGGTACTATGTTTTTTATAGCTGGAGGAGCCGGCTGGTTTGAAAATGCATTTGCCCTTCGCGCAGGATTTTATGAAAGTATACAAAATAGAAAAGAAAAGATTTGGCAAAATCCGGAAAAAGGAAACATTGCCGGAATTATCACAAAAGTATTCGACAATTATATAGAGATTAAAGATTTTGATGATAATATCTGGCAAATTGGTATTGATTCAGCATTTATTCCTCCGTCTGTATTTCTTGAACTAGGGGAGAAAGTAAAGGTAGAAGGGGTAAAAGTTACTGAAAATGAATTTTCCGCAAAAGATATCATGCCTTGGGGAGGAAAAGGTATGAGGAAGAAAATAAGAGAGAAAATGAAAAATAGGTTAAAACAAAATAAATGAGAACTTTATCAATTATCATAGTATTAATAACTGCAGTATTTAGTTGCAAAAACAGTAATTCGTCCGTTTTGAAAAATAGTCAATCGAAAAGTTTGATTGTTAATAAAGCTTTTACCGAACAAGCAGAAGGCTACAAGCTGATGAAACAGAATTGCTATATTTGTCATATGGCTCAATCAAAAGAAGCCATGATAGCTCCACCATTATTTAGAATAAAAGAGCACTACCTGCCTGTATATCAAGCCAAATCCGAATTTTCAGATGCCATCATTAAATGGGTATTGAATCCTTTAGAAGAAAATTCTCTAATGCCGGGAGCAATAAGAAAATTTGAATGTATGCCATCTCAAGCTCATATCCCAAGAGAGACATTGGTGAAAATAGCAGAATATATCTTTGACAATGAAATGGAGAAGCCGGGATTTTTCAATAAAATGCATGGTAATAATCAACAAAGAATGAGGGCGAGAGGCGGGGAAAACGACCCACATAGTAAAAAATGGAAAGTTGATGATGGTGTTATTCAAACCATGATTAAACTAAAAGAAATGCTAGGTTCATTCGAAGGGCAAAAAGTTGAAGATTTTCAAAAATTAGGAATTGATGTTTTTTCAATTTCCAAGAAGATTTTACTCAATAAAAATAATGAAGGTGAAGCTTGGGATCAAATACATATTTTTTTCAATAAAATAGAAAATGATATGCATAGTCTAATGTCAGTAAAATCAATTGAGAAAGGCAAGGCTCTAACTTATATACTACAAAAAAAAATAAATAGTTTTGATGATACTTTTGAGTAATTTATTATCAAAGGGCGCAATTTCTAAGGAATTGCTGCCATATTTTAAAATTTAACAAAATATTTTATTTATATATAAAAAAAATTATTACCTTTGCGGTTATAGACTAAGAATAGTAAAAATACAATAAAAATTCCCCCCCCCACCACTACCACATTATTGTATTATTCTTAGTCTATGTTTTGTGTAGTGGTTATAATGATTTTTTCTATGTTTACTAAAGTTGTTTATAAATGCCAAGTACTTATGAGACTAATAGTTGTGCTTTCTGTTATTTTAATTTCAATAAATTCATATTCGCAAAAATGGCTTTCTAAGCTCCCTGAGAATAAAAGAGAAGAAAGCCTTACGTTATTCGATTATCAAGATGCATTTTACTCTTATTGGGATCGGTATGATGTGCAAAATGGTTATTTTGTAAATAAGTCAGGAAGTAGGCAAAAAATACCGGGATGGAAATTGTTTAAAAGATGGGAATACTATTGGGAAAGTCGAGTCGATCGAGGTACAGGTGTGTTTCCTAATACATCTGCAATTGATGAATATAATAAATGGAAAAGCAGGATCAATAAAATAGATTCAAGGAGCTTGTCGGGAAATTGGCAATCATTGGGTCCTTCTAGTTCTAGTGGTGGTTATGCAGGCACTGGGAGGTTAAATTGTGTGGCATTTCATCCTGATGATAATAATACATATTGGGTCGGTTCTCCTTCAGGAGGGATATGGAAAACTGCAGACGATGGAGCTAATTGGATAGTGCTTTCTGATGACAACGAAGTATTAGGCGTAAGCGATATTGCTGTTAGCTCCGGATATACCAATGACAATACTATCTATATCGCCACAGGAGATAGAGATGGGGGTAGTATGTGGTCACTGGGAGGGGGTCAATCCAATGACAATAACAGTATAGGTGTTTTAAAATCAGAAGATGGTGGGTCAACATGGAATGCGACAGGCTTGACTTTTACAGTTGATCAAAAACGCAAGGTTAGCAGGTTGTTAATAGATCCGGATAATAATGATATTTTATATGCAGCCACTTCTGTAGGTGTGTATAAAACGACAGATGGGGGTATTAATTGGAATCAAAAAACGGGTAATAGTTTCAATGATATGGAGTTTAAACCAGGAGAATCTACCACTCTATATGGTTCAGATAGATTTGGGGATGTGTATCGTTCTACAGATAGCGGAAGCAACTGGACAAAAAATTTGGATACAGATTTTGGCAGAGCAGAATTGGCTGTTAGTCCCGCTAATCCTTCTATTGTGTATGTAGTGATTGAAGATTATGGATTGGGAGGAATTTACAGATCGACCGATAGTGGTACATCATTTAATTTGATATATTCCAATGATTTGAATTTACTAGGTTGGAATTGTGATGGTAATGATAGTGGAGATCAAGGGTGGTATGATTTGTGCATTGCTTCAGATCCGACTGATGCTGATATAGTTTTTGTAGGAGGTATCAATACTTGGAAATCTACAGATGGAGGTTCAACTTGGTCAATAGATACTCATTGGAGTAGTACATGTAGTGGAAATGCAATAACTGTTCATGCAGACAAACATTTTCTAGCATATCAAGATGGTACAAATGCACTATTTCAATGTAATGACGGGGGAATATACAAAACAACTGATAATGGAGCTAATTGGACGGACAAATCAAATGGAATAATACACAGTCAAATATATAGGTTAGGTATTTCTCAAACAGAATCAAATGCTTCAATCATAGGGTTACAAGATAATGGGACTAAGCTTTTACATACAGATGGAGTTTGGTATGATGTGAAGGGTGGTGATGGAATGGAATGTATTATTGATTTTAATGATTACAATACTCAGTATAGATGTTATGTAGAGGGTGACATTGCCAGGACAACAGATGTATGGAACAATACAGATATAACAAAAGACAATTATGGGAATTGGATAAATGGAATTGATGCAGCTGAAGAGGGGCATTGGGTTACACCTTATGTTATTGATCCGGCAGATCATAACACATTGTATATGGGTCTAAAAGATCTTTGGAAATCGACTAATCAAGGAGATGCATGGTCAAAAATTTCAAATGTAAACACAAGCCAGAAACTCCGATCTGTAGCAATCGCTCCATCTAATTCCGGTTATTTGTATATAGCAGATCCTGATCAGTTGTGGGCAACATCAAATGGAGGGGGTACTTGGCAGGAACGAACAGCCGGATTGCCGGTTTCTTCAAATAGTATAACCTACATCGCTGTAAAATATGATGATCCCAGTACTGTTTGGGTCACATTTGGAGGATATGATAGTGATAGAGTCTATCAATCTATTGATGCAGGTCAAAATTGGGTTGATATATCAGCAGGTCTTCCCGACTTGCCTGTGATGAGTATAGTTCATAACAAACAGAATAACACTGAAACCGAGTTGTATGTAGGTACAGACATAGGAGTTTATGTGAAAGTGGGGACAAATAATTGGGAAGAATACAGTAATGGATTACCAAATGTTGTCATAGCAGAATTGGAGATTTATTATGATGACAATGATCAGACAAATAGTAAGCTGCGTGCTGGTAGTTTTGGTAGAGGATTGTGGGAGAGCGATTTGCGTACAGCACCTGCTGGTCCAATGGTGTATCAATCAAGCACGACTACCCAAAACAATACAGATAATCTATCAAAAGGGGACTTGAATCAGGAGATAGTTGGTATACAAATTGTTACTCAGGGTAATGAAAATCCATTAGAAATAACGGCTTTTAGTTTTAATACTAACGGATCTTCAAATCCAATAGGAGATATTGATATCGCAAAAGTGTATTTTACCGGAACTTCAAATTCTTTTAATACAAATAATCTTTTTTCAACTATCACAAATCCCAATGGTAGCTTTGTTGCAAATGGAACACAAACTTTATCAATGGGAACAAATTACTTTTGGTTGACATATGATATTAAGCCAAATGCAAATGTTGGAGATGTAGTAGATGCAGAATGTCTGGATATTACTGTCGGCGGTTCAATGGAATCTCCAACAATAACTTCACCGGCTGGAGAAAGAGTGATAGTCTGTGAGTATTGCTATTCTTATGGTAATAATGATTGGCAGACAAGTACGACAAGGGTTGTTTTTAACAGTATAGATAATGGATCCGGGAAGCAATTAGATGGCAATGGTAATGCATATTCAGATTATACAAATTTGTCTACTGATGTGTTTTTAAATCAAATTTACAATATGACTGTTTATGTGAATACAGATGGAGCTGTAGAGACAAAAACTAAAGTCTGGATAGATTGGAATAGTGATTGTGATTATGATGATAGTGATGAGGAGTATGATTTAGGCATGGCTTACAATGTGTTTGATGAAGCAACATCATCGTCTCCTTTGCAAATTAGTATACCAAACGGGGCTTTACTAGGTACTACAAGGATGAGAGTTTCGACCAAATATAGTACATACGCCTATAATTGTGAGACTGATTTTGACGGAGAAGTGGAAGAGTACTCCTTGCGGATAATAGACAAGGTGACATGGCTTGGAAATAATACTAATTGGCATGATTCACAAAATTGGTCAAATGGAATTGTACCTGATTTTTCATATCAAGTAACTATACCGACAACTCCGCAGGGAGGCCAATTTCCCATAGTAGAAATTGGGACACAAGCAATGTGTTACGGATTGATATTAGAACCAAATGCAACAATAAATGTAGTAGGAAGACTAGAAACAAAAGAATAGACAGTGTTTGTCTACAAAGTACTCAAAAAAAATATATTTTTGAGTTTGGATAAAAAATTCATAAAATTATTTTTCATTCCAAGGTATAGCGACATATAGCTACAAAAACAGTAAGTAAAAAGATTAATACTAAACTGTTATCAAGATGGCGAAAACTAAGCTTTTTATAATCAGTATATTGGGAGCGGTTTGGTATTGTATTTAAAGTATTGATTATTATGCTGCAAGATACGAAATATCAATAATTCCATCAAATAATTATCATACTTTTTTCAAGAAAATTATTGTTTTTTTACCTATACCAACAATCTGAGGCAAATAATCTAAAATAATTGGCTTTTGTAGGTAACTTTACAGTCTGACGGTCTAAATATGGTGCGTTTGGCATTTTAAAGCACCTATTTTTCGGTTTTGCACTATGTTTATTTATTGCTATCATCTTCATTTTTAGCACTATCTGCCAAATGCACTATATTTTTTGTTGTGCGTTCGTTATTCTTTTTCAAAGTCATAATCTCGTTCTACTTTTGCAATTCTTGTTTTAAAAGTCTTATACCATTTATTTCGTCCTTTTTCTCTTACGATTGAATGTTCCGTATTTTCTTTCCAACTTTTTATTGATTTCAAATCACGCCAATAAGAAACTGTTATTCCAATTTCATTTCTTGCACTTTCAACACCAAGAAATCCATCTTGTTTTTTTGCTAA
>JALSPK010000205.1 GCA_026986005.1 Saprospiraceae bacterium | reverse complement strand
ATTAAATAATTATTGGAATTATAAATATTGGTTTTATGATGAAACGGATCATCATCCATTGCATTCACCCACGGTATTCAATTTTTACAAGCCCGGATTTACACCAAACGGACCAATTGAAGATGCTGGCAATGTCGCACCTGAATTTGAAATATATAATTCAAGAACCAGTATAGGTTTTTCAAGACAAGTTTACAGATGGGTGGAAACCGATAAAATATTGGAAACTTCTTATTATGAAGGTTATGAATATTCATCCCCGGACCTGGCATCTCTAATGGAAACGGCTAAAGACCCGGATGCTTTACTTGATCATTTGGATGTCCTATTAACACAAGGAAATCTAAGCGATTACACAAGACATATAATTAAAAACACTTTAAACGAATACGGGACATCAAATGATGATTTGGATACACGGTTAAAATTAGCCACCTATCTCATTATGATAAGTCCGGATTTTAATATTATAAAATAAATAAATATGAAACGAAATAAATTAAAAAGGAGGGATTTTATAAAAAATGCTGCAATTGCATGTATGGGATTTGGATTATCTCATCCCTTATCATCCATGACAAATCTTAATAAAATAACATCTTTGCTTGCAAAAAATCCTCCATTTCAGGATTACAAAGTCATGGTATATTTTTTCCTTCAAGGAGGTAATGACGGATTCAATACTTTAATGCCTAAGACCGGTACCGCTTATGCAGATTATGCAAATTCAAGATCAAATGTAGCCTTAAGTAACGATGAAAATGCAGGGGGTATGCTTCCTATCGGATCAGGCGATTATGGTATTCACCCCAGCCTTACCGATTTACAAACTCAATATGATAATGGAGAATTAGCTTTTATAAGCAATATAGGAGCCATGATTGAACCTATGACAAAAGAAGAATATAATGCCGGAACCAAACAAATACCCTTAGGCTTATATTCTCACTCGGATCAATTTAAACATTGGCAGACGGGAAAACCTCATATCCGTACTAATATTGGTTGGGGTGGAGAAATAGCGGATCTAATAGGTTCTAATAATTCCAATACAACCATTTCCATGAATATTTCTCTTAGCGGATCTAATATTTTTCAATATGGAAATGATTCTATTGAATTTAGTATAAACCAGGATGGAGCGGTAAAACCCAGCGGTTGGGATTATACATGGGGACATCATCCCCAGCGCAGGGCTGCTACAGACAGCATATTACACGCAGTCTACACCGATATGTACCGTAAAACCTATGCTGATATCTTTAAAGATTCCATTGCAGCAGCTGAAGAGTTTGAAGATGCAATAGATCAAGTTCCTGAATTTTCCACACAATTTTCAGACTTTTATATCTCTCAGCAATTTAAAATGATAGCAAAAACAATTGCTGCCAGAGATACTTTGGGATTTCAGAGACAAATATTTTTTGTTCAATATGGCGGTTGGGATCATCACAATAATTTACTAGATGGTCAAGCGGATAAAATGATTAATGTAAACAATGCAATTGAAGAATTTAATCAGGTTTTGAAAGAAATAGGAATGTTTGACAATGTCGCAACTTATGTGATATCGGAATTCGGCAGGAGACTAACATCCAATGGCAACGGCACCGACCATGCTTGGGGTAGCAATGTCATGATAATGGGAGGAAAAGTTAATGGTGCCAATATTTACGGAACTTATCCTTCATTGGCAATTAACAGCGAAAGATATGTACACAATGGAGCTTTGATTCCTACAACGGCAACAGATTCCATGTTTTCCGAACTGGCATTGTGGTTTGGAGTTGACCAATCCGATTTGACAACATTATTTCCCAATTTGGGAAATTTTCACAATGTAAATGAAATTTCACCATCAAATCCTCCAATAGGATTTATGGATTTTTCTTAATTTAAATTATTTATTATTATGAAACAAGAATTGATTATATCATTATTTTTGTTGTTATTATTACCCGTTTTTTCATATTCACAATGTTTGCCTGACAGACATAGTGCCACATGGTATGACGGATGGATATCTTGCGATCCTACGGAAAACCCAAATGCCGTAAGAGGAAAAACCCACTGGATAAAATATGATCTGGATGATATTTATTATCTGTATGAAATGCATGTCTGGAATATGAATGCACCTGATATATTGGATTACGACTTGAAAGATGTAGTAATCGACATTTCAACCGATGGTACCACCTGGACTGAATTCGGTCAGTTTACTTTTTCGCAAGCTTCAGGAAAAAACAACTACGAAGGAATTGATGAATTAAATTTTGAAGGAGCAAAGGCAAAATATATTTTAATAACCGCTTTGAACAATTACGGAGGCTCTTGCTATGCCCTAAGTGAAATCAAAATAAGAGCAAGAAACCTTTGTAATTCGAATATAATAACATGGAAAGGCGACAATGGTGACTGGGATGTCCCTACCAACTGGTGTGGTGACCAGGTACCTACTATTATGGATAGTGTTTGGATTCCGCCTAATAAAACGGTGCATATCCCAAATACTTATTCTGCAGAAGCTTTATGGTTGGATATTGACATAAATTCATCAATAACTATTGACGGAACTCTAAATGTTTCAGGTAATTAAATTTGAGTGCATATGAAAACATATAAACTGGTAATAACAGGTGCAGGACCTGCCGGCATATCATTGGCGGCAGAAGCCCGAATGTCAGGTTTGAAAGCCGAAGAAATAATCATGCTTGATAAAGCGGAAGCTCATTCATGGGTAATCCGCTCACTTTATCCTGACAAAAAACTCGTAACCGCCAATTATAAAGGAATGCCGGCAATATGTCATGGTGTTATGTGCCTTCAGGATTCTACAAAGCATGATACTATTAACTATCTCGATAAAGCAATTCAAAAAACAGGTGTTGTAGTAAATTATCAAGAAGAAGTACAAAAAATAGAATCTATAGGAACAAAAAAAGAACCTGAATTTATTATCACAACAAATAAAGATAAATATAAAGCAAAAATTGTTGTTATCGCTATTGGAATTTTCGGAAAACCCAATAAACCGGATTACCCGATTCCCCGAAAATTAAAAGACAAAATACATTTTGATATCACATCTTTCAGAACTACAGAAGAAAATATATTGGTTGTCGGCGGAGGTGATTCCGCTTCGGAATTTGCCCAATTCCTGATTGAAATGGGAAATAATGTTACTTTATCTTACAGGAGAAATAAATTTGTAAAAATGAATTCTTTTAACCTTAATAGTTTAAACGAACTTGTTAAGTGCAACAGGATAAATTTACTATTACAAAGTAATATTGAAAAAATTGATATACAAAAAGAAAATAAACCTCTGGTATTTTTCAAAGAAAAAAAATACGGCATAAAAAAATTTGACAGAATAGTTTATGCACTAGGAGGCAGTACTCCTGAAAATTTTCTCAAATCAACCGGTATTGACTTTGTCGGCGATGTTCCTGATGTTAAAGAAGGCGGGGAAAGTACTATTCCGGGACTTTTTGTAGGCGGAGACCTTCTAGCGGGAAAACGTGGAGGTTCTATTTCTCATGCTTTCAACGCATCCAGAAATACCATGGAACAAATATGTAAAAACTATCTCCATTGTCATGTGTCCGAACATTTTAAATATGAAAAAGGAGTGAAATTATAAAATGAAATATTCTGCCTGTCCATAATTTTTTTCATTCAACTATACGAAATTGTGAATTAAAAAAATTTAATGTACATTTGCATAAAAATAATAACAAATGATAAATATAAAATTCGGCACAGATGGATGGAGAGCTATTATTGCCAAAGAATATACCGTTGATAATGTTATCAGAGTTACTGCTGCTGCTGCTCAATGGATGAAACAACGAAATTTCACACGTGTAGTAGTGGGATATGATTGCAGATTTGCAGGTAAAATGTTTAGTGAATATACCGCAAGTGTATTTGCTGCAAACGGAATAGAAGTTTACTTGGACAAAAATTTTGTTTCAACACCTATGGTTTCATTAGGTGTTGTAAAGCATAAAGCAAATCTCGGCATTGTTATTACCGCCAGTCACAATCCCCCGTCATACAACGGATATAAATTAAAATCCCATTTTGGAGGTCCTACTATTCCAAAGGAAGTTGGTGAAATCGAAAATCTTATTCCTGATTATATTCCTGAAATAAATACGGATTTTGATTACCATGTGAAATCGGGAATGATAAAATTCATCGACATGGAACAAATGTATATAGATCATGTATTGTCATATTTTGATATGGATTCTATTAAAAAAGGGGTAGTATTGGCTTATGATGCTATGTATGGAGCCGGACAAAATGTAATAAAAAGACTCTTCCCCGAATCATATTGTTTGCACTGTGAATATAATCCTTCATTCGAAGGACAAGCACCTGAACCTATTGACAGAAATCTTAGGGAATTGGCGGAACTGATAAAAAACATCCCGGAAATAAACTTAGGTCTAGCCAATGATGGTGACGCAGACAGAATCGGTCTTTATGATGAAGACGGTGAATTTGTTGATTCTCATCATATTTTATTGTTATTACTTTACTATATGTATGAATTTAAAAAAGAAAAAGGTAAAGTAGTGGTATCATTTTCCGTATCCAATAAGGTGGAAAAATTGGCCAAGCAATATGGATTGGAATATGAGGTAACCAAAATCGGATTTAAACATATAGCTGAAATTATGATTCATGAAGATGTATTGGTAGGAGGAGAAGAATCCGGAGGTATTTCAGTCAAGGGACATATTCCGGAAAGAGACGGAATCTGGATGGGGCTATTGATTATGGAATTAATGGCTAAAACAGGAAAATCACTTAAAGAATTAATACAAGTGATTTATGAAAAAGTTGGGCCTTTTAAGTTTGACAGGGATGATTTACATCTTGATGAAGCTATAAAACAAGCGGTTGTCATGAAATGTCAAAATGGCGAAATCAAAGAAATAGGAGGACGGCCTATTGTAAAAACAGATACTACTGACGGCTGGAAATACTTCCTTGATGAAGATACTTGGGTTATGGTAAGACCTTCGGGAACAGAACCTGTATTGAGAGTATATTGTCAAGCGCAAACAAAAGACAAAGTCAGAGAAACACTGGATGCCGCTCATAAGGCGTTATTGGGGAAATAATATAAATATAGTTATACAGGCAGAAGCAATTTCAGGGTTTAAAACAGCTTTTTATTCATAAATGGAATCAATGCCAATATAACGGCATGTGTATAATATCCTGTTCTATCTATTAAATCATGAGTTAAGATTCCAACGGAACCTTGTTTTTGCTTTGAATTGCTATGCCCGAATACAATATCATCCGCATCTCCCAGTTCCATTCCTTCTTTAATCAAACTAATAATCTCGAGAGGCAACATAAAACTGCCTGTCCTTGCTTTGCCAATATATTTACCATTATCAATTATTATCCATGCAAAAGCATAATACCGGTCATCAAAATATTCCAATCCTCCTTCAATACCACAATAAAAATCAGCTCCATAAACAAGTTTTTTCGCATTTTTTATTCTATTTAATGCTCCCCTGAATGTTTCACCTACCGACATAGGCTGGTCACTGACATCAGAAGAAACGGATATTCCTTCAAAATCAAAATTTATACCCTTGAAAACTTTTTTAAATCCATGTCTTATCGAATCAATTTTTACCGGATTCTCAGAAGCTATTATTACTTTTTTATTCATCAACAAAATATTTCAATAACCTTAAAAAGCAGGGCTTTAACTACCCCGGTACAAATGTAACAAAATAAAATATTTTTTTTATAAATACTTCTTATTTTGTACTTTTAAACTTAATTTATACCATACCGTTACCAAGATGGTGAAATAGAAAAAGAATTAATTTTTACCTATTCAATGAAAAAAATCTTACATAGTCTTAGCTATGGAAATATTTTTTCAGGACTTGAAAGCATACGTTAACGTGACTTCAAAACCGGCTTTTTAACTCATAATTCACCATTCACAATTCATAATTCATAATTCACAATTCATAATTTATTGCTAAATTTATCTTTTCTCATTTAAAACACCTGTCTGACAAAATAGCACAACCCTGAGACTGGTGACATAATTTTATAGATTTAAACAAAAAAAAGAGCAAACTTAAAAGTCCGCTCTTTTTAATATGAATTACCATGAAAACATTCTTTCTTACATCATTCCCGGCATTCCACCGCCACCCATAGGAGGCATTGGAGGATTATCTTCTTTGATATCATTGATAACAGCCTCGGTAGTCAATAACATTCCTGCAATAGAAGCTGCATTTTCCAATGCTACTCTACTTACTTTAGTAGGATCTATAATACCGGCTTTCTTAAGGTCTTCATATTTATTATCTTTTGCATTGTAACCATAAGAACCCTTATTATTTTTCACTTCATTGATAACAACAGCACCTTCAACACCAGCATTAAGTGCTATTATCTTTATTGGAGCTTCCAAAGCTTTCTTTACTATCTCAACTCCGATTTTTTCATCTTCATTTTCGGTTTCAACCTTATTCAAAGCCTTTAATGACCTAATAAACACAACTCCACCTCCAGGCACAATACCTTCTTCAATTGCTGCTCTTGTAGCATGAAGAGCATCATCAACTCTGTCTTTCTTTTCTTTCATTTCCACTTCAGTAGGCGCTCCTACATACAAAACAGCAACTCCGCCTGCCAATTTAGCCAATCTTTCCTGAAGTTTCTCTTTGTCATAATCAGAAGAAGTGGTTTCTATCTGTTGTTTAATTTGTTTGATTCTGGCTTTTATAGCTTCAGGATCTCCTTTACCGTTTATAATTGTTGTATTATCTTTGTCTATAATTACTTTTTCAGCTGTGCCGAGATGCTCCAAATCGGTATTGTCAAGTTTATATCCTTGTTCTTCCGAAATAACCGTACCTCCTGTCAAAATCGCAATATCTTCAAGCATAGCTTTTCTTCTATCACCAAATCCGGGTGCTTTAACGGCAACTATTTTCAACCCTCCTCTCAATCTGTTTACGACCAATACACCAAGAGGTTGGCTATCCATATCTTCGGCAATTATCAATAAAGGTTTACCGGCCTGAGCAGCTTTTTCCAAAATAGGAACTATATCCTGTACATTGGTGATTTTTTTGTCATGGATAAGAATAAGCGGGTTTTCATATTCGGCAATCATCTTATCTGCATCAGTGATAAAATACGGAGAAAGATATCCTCTGTCAAATTGCATTCCTTCAACCACATCGACATAAGTTTCCGTACCTTTTGCTTCCTCAACAGTAATAACACCGTCTTTTGAAACTTTTTCCATTGCTTCGGCTATCAATTTTCCTATAGTATGATCATTATTAGCTGAAATAGCTCCAACTTGCTCAATTTTCCTGAAATCATCTCCAACTTTTTCTGACATTTTTTCCATTTCCGCAACCACTGCAGCAGTCGCTTTGTCAATACCTCTTTTCAAATCCATTGGATTCGCACCAGCTGTTACATTCTTCAATCCCGCACTCACCATTGCTTGAGCTAATACTGTAGCGGTAGTAGTTCCGTCACCTGCCTGATCTGCGGTTTTAGAAGCTACTTCTTTTACCATTTGAGCTCCCATATTTTCAATTGGGTCTTCTAGTTCTATTTCTTTAGCAACAGTTACTCCATCTTTTGTGATTTGTGGAGCGCCAAAGCTTTTTTCAATAATCACATTTCTTCCTTTTGGTCCTAAAGTTACTTTTACTGCATCTGCCAATGCATCAATTCCTGCTTTTAGATTGTTTCTTGCTTCTGTGTCAAAGCTAATTTTTTTAGCCATAGTACATTTATTTTTTTAGTTAAAAAATATATTCAAATTTTATATGGATTACTTTCCATACATTGTCAATTATATCATATATTGTGCCATTGTATTATTTATGACAAAATTGCAGGTATTTACTTTTTACTTTCTAACTTTAAAAAATATTATTATCATTTTTGCGACTTTTTGGCAATATCGCATTTACTAATGCATTAGCAATACCGGAACTTCTATCGATGGCAGAACTACTACCCTATTGGGAATTAGTGTTAAACCAGTGAAATTGCTTTGCAAAAATCCGTGATTTTATTTTATGAAATAAACTCCAAGATTAATAAATATAAATTATTTTTCGTTAATTGCCGGTAAAACTTGAAAGCATGCGATAGCACGCCTTCAAAGCCGGCTTGAAATTGCTTCACTTCGTTTGAAAATCCCAATGTTTTATATTCAATCTAATCAACAATAATAATTTTACCTGTTTGCAATATCTTTGATGAATTTAATATTTTATAAAAATACATACCGGCGGGATAATTTATATTTACCCTCATTTCCCCTTGACAATTTCTTTTCACAAAAATCCTTTCTCCCTGAATATTGTAAAGTTCAAACTCCCATTTTACTTTTTCATCACCGGATTTGATTGTCAAATAATTTATTACCGGATTATTTATTACGAATTTATTCAAATCAAGCTCTTTTGTATTTGTTGACTGTTTATCAATTATAGAAATATTATCTATCAAGGTATAAGCTCCCTCCACATAAAACGATAATACTATTTTGTTTGACATGTCATTATTAACAGGTATTTCAATATGCTTCATATCTTTATTATCAATCAATAAATAATCCAGTGGACTATCACCTTGATTTACCTGAAGCACTTTGGAATATTTTTTTACCCTTCCGCAAGAACCGATTTTACTCCCTGATATATCAAATACTAAATACGGCTTTGCAATAGTATCAATATCCGTACAAAAAGAAACATCAACGATTTGAGAAAAACCCCGATCTTTTTTATTCACTTTAAAAAAATCTTCAAAAGACAGGCAGTCGTTATTCAAGTTGGTATACCATTTAGACTCGATTTTAAGCCTACTATTCACTATACTAGTATCACATAAAACCCCATCAAAATCAATATTTAGTTTACTTTTATATAAATCATCTCCAAAATCCAATACTTCATCATTGTGCAACGGCTGTTTGATCAAAAACTTTAGAGAATCTTCAAAAACACTAATATGATGGCCATCCGTATTCAGCAAGATTTGTAATGAATAATTATCAATATCTTCAATACTTGATAAATCCATATTTTCTTGTAAGTCCGGGAAAATTAAAAAATCTCCGAAAAAAATATCGCCTCTTCCAAAGGAATATTTTATTTCGTCGTCAGGTGATGAAAAAATTAATGAAACGGAATCTTCTTTTTGAAATTCCCTGCAACCATGATTGACAAACAAAAGATTGATTTTTTCTAAATTTATATATTCATCTTCGCAATCTTTATAAGCCTTAAAATACAATGAGGTATAATAATCTTCATATACATCTCTGAAATTTATACTGCCGATATCCAAAAAATTTTCAGTTATGGTATCCTTGATTAAATTCATATTTATCAATAATGCAAAATAATTGTTTTTCAAATTATATCCTGTCGTATCGATATTTAAAACAAAAGAGAATGAAGAGTCTACAAGCAAGTCATTTTCCAATATCTTTTCAAAATAAAAAGTATCATAAATCACTTCTTTAGCAAAGAACCCTCCGGTGTCAATTAAATTCTCACTTTTGACGGTAAGTTCGATTTTAGTATCTGCCGGAATAGCTTTTTTATTATTGTTTATAAAACGTATTTCCATTTCGGGCAGTTCATCTGCACAGAAAAAAGAAAATAAACCGGATTTATTGTTATAAAGAATATTAAAATCAATTTTTTCTTTCTTATTTTCATTATAGTTCAATTCCTTAGGGATACCAACTGCTTTCCACGCTTCTATTACGCTATTCATTTCCGGCGAGGTATTGCCATAAAGATCGGAAACCGATTCAACGGAATATTCATAAGCATCACCGAAATTGGAATTTTCCGTCAGATAATTCGTTTGCATTTGATAGACTATATCCAGCGCCTTATCTATGCCGATAGCTTCAACATCAAAAGTATCCTTACCTTCGTTTATACCACTACCACCTTGAGACAAAAGATAAAACCAATAATTCAAAATACTGCTATTACTATGAACTCCACCGTTGTCAAAAAAATCAGTTGACCAATATTTCCCATGATAATAATTCGGATTTTTAAATAAATGCGGATCTTTCATTGAGCGGAAAGGCTTTACGCTATTATTTCTCGTGATTCTGGTTCCGACAGTCCATCTGAAATTTGTACTATCAGAATGATATTCCAAAGATTCGCCGAAAATATCACTCAGGGATTCATTCAATGCACCCGGTTCGTCTTTATACACAAGATTGGACGTAAAATCAGTCATACCGTGTGTAAATTCATGCCCTACAATAGCCATTGTAGTCAAAGGGCTATAATTTGTACAATCTCCAGCTCCAAAAGTAGCGCTATTACCATCCCAGTAAGCATTGACATAAGATTTGATATTGACATTGGCAGTAAGAGGAAATCCGTTTCCGTCTATACTGTTTCTCTGAAATTTGTTCATCAAAAAATCATAATATGCTTGTGTGCAGTACAGGGCATCAATAGCCGATTGTTGTCCTTCATCTTCAAATTCCCAATAATTATCATCATCATAAAATTCTATTGAATTATTCCATTTATCCTTAATAAAAATACCGCTCCCTCTATCCAAATCTTGCATTACAAACCTATCCGGAGCAATCGAATCCGTATCAAATTCCACTTCTCCATAATAAATACTTTCCCCTTTACCATGTGCATGAGACGTACAAATCATATCATAAGAAAGTATTTCTTCACCTGTATCAGCATCGATATAAATACGTTTTTTCAAGGGGTTTGTCATATTGTTATTTTCGACTAAAACACTATATGCAAGTTTATAATTTTTACTGAAATCAGGATAATCATTGTCTATAATGCACAATTCAATTTCCGGTACATATAGAGATTTCAATTTTTCAAAATTTATATTTTCTATGTTTCTATCAGCAATTTTTCCAAGTACAATAATTTTTGCAATACCTGCAACTCTGCTCTCTTTTAAAGTAGGCATAGTATTTAATTTGATATCGGGATAAAGCGAACCAGTAGATTTATATACCATATCGTGTTTTGAATGTAATATGTAAGTACCACCAACGACTTTTATTCCTTTATAATATTGTTGATATTTGGAGTGAACAATATTATTTTTATCAACATTCCGGCTTTTTAAAACCATTGTAACATCTTTATTAAGTCCTAAAGATTGTTGTTTTTGCAGAAAAAAATCATCTTCACTTATAATACTATTGTGATGTACTACTTTGTTGGTGTAAAACAAAGGTTGAATTTGAGAAAATAAAAATGCGGGTAAAATAACGAAAAGGAAAGTAAGTGATTTCATAGCTAAAATATTTTATTTATAATATATTTAAAAATTTTCAACCGATTTAAGTCTCCGGCTACAATATATTGCCTTGCCTAAACTTATTTTGTACTATTAAATTTGAAATCCCATTTAAAGCATACTCTATTTTGGAATTTCCTAATTTACAAATTTATACATTTCTGCTTACTGTCTTCTGCCTTTTAAACTTTGAACTTTATATTATCAAGATGTATTATGTGTATATTTCGCTACAATATAAATAAAATTAATTCCTTGCCTTTACTTTCCCCGACAAATAATAACTGCAATAATCTCCCGTTTTTATATAAAACAAGTATGCTTTTTTCTTAAATAACGGTATTTCTCATGAGTTCGCTGCCATTAATAAAAAAAATTATTTTATTTCCATTTCTCTAAATTGGTATCTGTTTGTTTTATTTTCTTTATCAAAACGCAATCTTGTGACTACATCAGTTAGTTGCTTTTCGATATTTTTTGTTACTCTTCTCATCGCTTGTTTAAATTGATAAGTTTGTATGTCATAATCAGAGTATTTATTTCTTTTGTTCCAATCTATATCAGGTGGTTCAAATATAAATATCATCTCATTCAATATATCAATCAGGAACTTTGTTTCAACTCCGCTTTTACTCCCATATCTTTTTATCTGATTATAAATTTGTTCCGGCGTGGCAAAGGGCCAATTCATTTCTTTGTCTTTGTGAAGGTATTTATTTAAAAATGCACCTTGGATATTGTGATTGTGAATAACAATACTTTCTAAAATCAATGTGTCCAAAGAAACCAAACTATCCGTATCAAAAGCCTTTTTTAATTTTTTTACCAATCGAAATGTTTTGTACGAATATTGTTTTTTCAGAATTTCTCTTGTAGTATCGGTAAAAGTGACTCCATACAATTTTGTAGATAAATCCAATCTCCTATCAATAAAATCAAATTTCTCCCTGTTTTTTGAGTAATATATGTTGTTTAAAATACTTTTATCCACCGGTGTTGTTTTAAACAGTATAAAAGTCAATAAGATATAGGCTACAACAGAAATAGAAACCCAGTACCCCGACCGGAACATTAAACGCAAATAATTCCAATTGAAAAAGAAAATAAAGATGGGAAGTAATAATAATATTATCCAAAATTCCTTTATAAAATCGAGGTGTTTATCATATCCAAAACCTGTAAATAGAACAAAATACAAAGTTGAACCTATTCTTAATATAAGAAAAATTATAACAAAAATCATCATATAGATATTACCCACAGCAAACATTCTGTAATATTGTTTTTTAATATCCTTTCTCCCTGTCAACCAGACAATAACTGTCAAACCAAAAGCCAAACTAACGGACAAAGCGGCAAAAAACAAGTCATAAATCATAAATTCTTTAGTGGAAAGTATCAAAGGATTCCTAATAAATGTCAAAAACCGGAATGACTCCCTTGCATAATTAAATAATATATTAAAAACGAAAGCGGAAAAAACACCAAGTAATATTCCTGTCCAAAATTGAGTTCTACCAATTTTTTTAATAGATATTTGCGGTCTTAAAAATCCTTTAGTAAGCATAAGCCTCAAAATTAATACATAAAGATAAACAAAAAAAATCAAAAAATCAATTATTTGTGTGCGGGCAAGCATTCTGACATTATTTCAAATATGCCCTTACCCATCTTAATTCCTTGAAACTTGTTTCTACAGGACACTCATTTATGATTTCGGTCAATGATTTTTCTTTGTGTATTTGCATAAATTTGATCAATTCTTTCAAGTGTTCTTTTTCAATCAATTCATTAATATCCACACTACCATCTTCAATCCACCTGGTCATATGACTTTCGATTGTTCCTATTTTCAACCCTCTAAGTCTTGCTATATCCTGAAGAGTTTTCCCTTCTTTGTACATCTGCAGGGTGATTTTATAGGTTTCCCCTTTTACCTGTTTGGGTTTAGAAATTTTATTTTTATCCTTTTTATCGTTTTCCAATAAAGACTTACCGGTGAAAATCTTATTATCCCTAAATTTCAACTGATACAATTTATTGATTATAGCTTTAATTTCGGATAAGACTTCACGCAATAACCTGATGTATTTTCTTGAATTTTTCTTTATTCTGTATTCGTTTATATGAACTTGCACGGGAAGAAAAAATTCCGAATGAAAATTATCTGTGAAATACCGGATAGCTTTTTCAGTCCGGGCAATAATATGATCATCGTTGGTACCGGATTTAAACAGCAGAGATAATTGGTTTCGAAAAGAGTCACTTACTTTTTTTAATTTCATAAACTCTTTTTCAATTTTATTATATTCCAACATTGCATTGCCTTGACCCTGTATTTCACCTTCTATAATTATTTCTTTCCAAAATAATAGTACTTCCTCTAAATAATCAAAATTGAAACTACGGATTAACCTGTTATTATCATATTTAGTTTTTTCCAATTCCAAAATTTGTTCTATATCGCTTTCCAATTCAATATTTTGATGATAATCAAGAATGCTTTTGTCTGTGATAATATTATTGGAATTGACTTTTGAACTTAAAATCAATCCATCCAAAGAACGACATCTACTCAAAGCAACATACATTTGTCCGGGAGCAAAAGTACGGCTGAGATCAACATTTACTTTATCAAAAGTTAATCCCTGACTTTTGTGCACGGTTATTGCCCAAGCCAATTTGAGAGGATATTGAATAAATACCCCTTCCTCTTTTTGCTTTATAGTATTTGTTTCTTTATCGATGGTATATTTCACCTTTTTCCATTCTTCTTCATCAACATAAATAGTTGTATTTTCCTCAGGAAATTTTACTTTTATGGTTTCATCGTCCAAATAATCCACTATTCCTATTTTACCATTAAAATATTTTCCTGAGGGATCATTACGAACAAACATAACCTGTGCTCCTTTTTTCAATATAAGAGTTTCGGAAACAGGAAAAGAATATTCGTTAAACTTCCCTTTGACTTCTGCTTGGAAATAATATTCTTTACCGGGCAATTCTTCCAGTCTTTGGTTATTGATATTATCAGCTTTATAATTGTGAGTGGTTAAAGTAACAATACCTGCATCTTGCTTATTTAGTAGAAAATTTTTATTTAATCTGTCAATATCCTCTCTTCTTTTTTCACCATTACGAATGTTATTAAGAAGCCTGATAAACTTATTATCTTTTTGTCTGTAAATAGTTTTCATCTCGATAATAACCGGATTTGATTTTTTCCAAGCAATAGATTCAAAAAAGTACAAATTTTTATAATAATTGTTTAATACGGGTAAGACTTCTTCTTTGACAATAGGAGATAGCTGAAAAAGATCACCTATTACAAGTAATTGTACTCCACCGAATGGATTTCTATTTTTGCGTACAAATTGTAAAACATAATCCACCGCATCTAATAAATCTGCTCTTACCATACTTATTTCATCGATTATTAGCAACTCCAAAGATTGAATTATTTTACGTTTTTCTTTACTAAGTTTCAAACGTTTTGCAAGTCCATATCTATTTGTAAATAAATTAAAATCAACAAAATCATTGGAAGGAATAAAGGATGTCAAAGGTAAATTGAACATAGAATGAATAGTAACACCTCCGGCATTTATCGCAGCTACTCCGGTAGGAGCAACGATTATAGTACTTTTATCGGTCTTGTCAACAATGTTTTGTAAAAAAGTAGTCTTTCCCGTTCCGGCTTTACCTGTCAGAAATACATTTCTTGCAGTATTTAATACAAATTGTTCCGCTATATATCTTTCGTGATTCTGCATTTATTAATATATTTTATCTTTTGCAATTACTAAAATAGAATTATTTTGGTTGAAAAATTGTATTTCCCATTCCAAAGAAACCTATTTGGGCGAATATTATATTGCAAATATGACCGATTAAATCAAAAACACTCGTAAATTAAACGTTTAAAATCGTTTATATTCGTTTGAAAACGGTTTTAGTGAAGATATTATAAATTAAGTTCTCTTTTCAAGTATTTGCCGGTATAGCTTTCTTTACTTTTTAGTATATCCTCTGTCATTCCTTGAAAAACCACATTTCCACCATTTATTCCTCCTTCAGGACCGAGATCAATCAGATAATCTGCAGATTTGATGATATCCATATTGTGTTCGATCACCAATACTGTATTTCCACGTTCCACAAGTTTATTCAACACATCAATCAAATGTTTTATATCTTCAAAATGAAGTCCTGTTGTAGGTTCGTCAAGTATATAAAGTGTTTTACCTGTATCTTTTTTTGAAAGTTCTTCCGCCAATTTAACCCTTTGCGCTTCGCCTCCCGAAAGAGTTGTCGCCTGTTGTCCCAAGGTGATATATCCCAAACCTACATCGAGAAGTGTTTTAAGTTTTCTTTTCAAAGCGGGTACTGCTTCAAAAAAATAATGTGCTTCTTCTACTGTCATATTAAGAACATCGGAGATTGTTTTTCCTTTATAAAGAATTTCCAGCGTTTCCCTGTTGTATCTTTTACCTGCACAAGTTTCACAATCCACATATACATCGGGTAAAAAATTCATTTCTATTTTCATCTTACCGCTTCCCTGACAAGTTTCACACCTTCCTCCTTTCACATTAAAAGAGAATCTTCCCGGTCCGTAACCTCTAATCTTTGCATCGGGAATCATCGAATAAAGTTTTCGTATATGAGTGAATAATCCTGTATATGTTGCAGGATTTGATCGTGGAGTTCTGCCGATTGGTTTTTGATCTATTTCAATAACTTTATCAATATTTTCTATTCCTTTTATTTCCTTTACAGGCAAGGGTTTTTTTATACTACGATGAAGTTTTTGACGTAGAAAAGGATATAAAGTATCATTAATCAAGGTTGATTTACCACTTCCGGAGACACCTGTGACACAAATAAAAGTACCGAGTGGCAATTTTACATTTATATTCTTCAGATTATTGCCTGTAGCACCTTTAATCTCAAGGTATTTTTTATTTCCTTTGCGCCTTTTTGCAGGGATTTCAATTGATTTTCGTCCACTAAGATATTCAGCTGTAATACCTTTTTCATTTATAAAATGTCCCGGAGTACCTTGGGCAATTACCATACCTCCGTGTTTTCCTGCACCGGGTCCCAAATCAAACATATAATCCGATTCAAGCATTATCTCTTTATCATGTTCCACGACAATAACCGTATTGCCTATATATGTTAATTCTTTAAGAGCTTCTATCAGTTTTTTATTATCTCTCGAATGCAAACCAATACTCGGTTCATCCAGAATATATGTAATTCCTGTCAATTTCGAACCGATTTGTGTAGCCAAACGGGTTCTTTGAGCCTCTCCACCGGACAATGTACGAGTAGGACGATTTAGATGCAGGTATCCTAAACCTACCTGAAGTAAAAAGTCTACTCTTGTACGTAGTTCCTTTAGTATTTCTTTAGCTATGGATTTCTGTTTTAGAGACAGTTTTTTTTCGAGACCACCAAGCCATTTTTGTAAATTGCTTAAATCCATTTCAGCTATTTGACCGATATGTTTATCATCAATTTTGAAATGCAATGATTCTTTTTTCAGACGATACCCCTCGCAATCAGGACATTTGATAACAGACATATATTCTTCTGTCCAGGATCTAATTTTCTCCGACCCGGTATTTTCATACCAACGTTTTATCATATTTACCAGTCCTTCGAAAGCGAGATTATATGTATATTCCGTCATTCCAAAATTAAAATCGTATTTGAAATCTTCATTGCCTCCATATAATATCACATCGAGAGCTTCCTTTGATATATCTTTGACCGGAGTATCAAAATCAAATTTATATTTTTTTGCAATGGCTTTTAGTTGTTTAAAAGTCCATGTATCCCTTACTTCTCCAAAAGGAGATATACCTTGTTGGTTAATTGATTTATTATAATCCGGAATCACTTTTTCCATATCAACGGTATTGACGGTTCCCAATCCCTTGCAGGTAGGACAAGAGCCGTAAGGTGTATTAAAGGAAAAAGAATTGGGGGAAGGTTCTTCATATGAAATTCCTGAATCGGGACAAATAAGACTTTTACTAAACGGATGTGTTTTTCCTGATTCAATATCGGAAATAAATACAAGATTATCCCCGAGTTTCATTGCTACTTCAATAGAAGATGAAAGCCTTTGTCTCTTGGACTTTGTTACTTTTATTCTGTCAATAACAACTTCAATATCATGAGTTTGATATCTATCTACTTTGAAATTCGGTTTTAACTCTATTATCTCACCGTCAACTCTGGCTTTTGTATATCCTCTTTTTCGTATTTGGTCAAAAAGCTCGCGATAATGCCCTTTTCTACCTCTGACCATAGGAGCCAGAACGGCTATTTTCCTGGCTTCAAATTCATTGACAATAACCTCAATAATTTGTTCTTCAGTATATTTTACCATTTTTTTACCGGTAACATAAGAAAATGCTTCGCCGGTTCTGGCAAATAAAAGACGTAAAAAATCGTAGATTTCGGTAGTTGTACCAACTGTAGAACGAGGATTCCAACCGGTAGACTTTTGTTCTATAGATATTACGGGGCTTAATCCCGTAATTTGTTCCACTTCCGGTCTCTCCATTTTGCCTAAAAACTGTCTTACATAGGTTGAAAAAGTTTCCATATACCGGCGTTGTCCTTCGGCATAAATAGTGTCAAAAGCAAGAGAAGATTTACCACTTCCACTGATACCGGTAATAACCACAAGTTTATTTTTAGGAATTTCAATATTAATATCCCTAAGATTATTTTCTCTGGCACCAATCACCGATATATTAGACTTCTTCAATTGCATAAATTCAATAAAAATCAGATTACAAACATGACAAATGCACAAAGATACGGTTTATTTTCATTCTATTTCTAAAAATTGAGATGAAAGGTTGACTCTCTTCTTAAAATCTTTTATCTTTTTTGAATCCTCAACCTCTGCCTCTTCTCGTTTCTTAAAGATTTTGTTTTCAAAAGATAGTTGCACGAAAGAGGAGAAGAGGAAATTTGCGCTTAGTCATTATGAAAGAAGTTTAATCTTATCCGGATTCGTTTAATTTACGGAATTTAATATAAGGATAAAACATAACGAATTATTTATGTGATATATGTTTATTAAACCTTAGTGGCTAAAACGACAGTCGATATCGCCATTTAGACTCTTAGTGACAAAATAATCCAAGCATTATCCAGTTTGTTTTGATTAAAATGAAATTCTGCCCTTTGGTTCATAATACAATTCTTCGGATTTCTTTCTGTCAAATTTTATTGAAAAAGATATTGTAGGTATTATAGGCAAAAATGATCGCTGTACCATTTTATAAGTAAATCCCGTTACTTTGTTGTCTGCATCATATACCGGTTCTGTCACAGGGAACAGTCTCATCGCATTTGCTCTATTGTAAACATTATAGATACTAAATTGAAGTGTTTTGCTATTTTTTCGCTTCGATATCCAGGTTTTTGAAAGACTAATATCCAATCTGTGATAAGCTGACATTTTACCATTGTTTTTAGCACCGAAAATAAATTGCGGCTCGGGAATGCCGTATTCGTCCGATGCCCATTCCGGATAATATGATGCCGTAGGCACTGTCACTCTATTGCCGGTATGATAAACCCAGTTAGCAGATAATTTCCACTTTCTTGTCAATTGATAATTTGCTACCAAGGACAATTCATGTCTTCTGTCGAAAGCGTGAGGATACCATTTGCCGTTATTCAATCTATCGAATTTTCTATAATTCCAAGAAAGCGAATACGCAATCCAGCCGCTAAATCTACCTGATTTTTTGTGCAAAAACAGTTCCGTCCCGAAGGCTCTACCCTGACCGTTGTTGGCAACTATTTGATACAGACTATCGCTATTGGTAAATAACAGCATTGTCGATATACCTTCCCTCAATTCGACCAAACCGTTCATTTTTTTATAATACGCTTCTAATGAAAAGTCAATATTTTCGTTTGCATACGTCTTGTGTAGCCCCAAACCAAAATGCCACGCACTTTGTCCGGGCAATCTGTTTGTAGCCGGCAACCACACATCAAACGGTAGTGTGACTTGCGTTCCTGTAGTCCAGTTTACGTATTGACTCATTTTGCTAATACCGAATTTTAAGGCATAATCATTTGGCAGATTATATTTGAAACTAAGTCTTGGCTCCAGGCTGAATTTCATTCCGGGCTTTAGTGATACTGCCGACAATCTCAATCCGAAATTGGTACTCAAATCATCTGTAATTGAAACTTCGTCTTCGGCGAATATAGCCGCTTCAAAGTTATTGTATTTCAATTTTCTTTTGATGTCGGTTGAGTCTATTTTATTGACTGATGATAAATCAATGGGTACGAAATTGTGTTTGATGATGTCAAATCCTGTCTTGATATAATGTTTGTTTTTATATAAATAATTTAGATTCATTTTTAGACCCAAATCATTTAATCCTGTTTTATTACTAAATTTGAAATCCTTTCTGTATTCCTGAGAATAATATTTTTCAAATGCCAGTGTTTTTTGGAAAAATCTGGAATGATAAATGATACCATTGAAAAACAGATTTGGAGAAAATTGCTTGTAATATCTCAAAGTAAAAGTCCTGTTTCCCCAATCCAGACTACCTCCGGATACGTCTTTTGAACCGATAGACGATTTGTCTTTTTGGGCAAAATTATCCACTCCCTGATAGTAACTGAAAAACAATTTACTTTTATCTGTGAGTTGGTAGTTGATTTTTGCATTTACATCCAGCATCCTGTAATTAAAATATGCAGTTGATTTACCTGCATTATACAATAATTTCAATGGTAGAGTAACAATATCAAGATAAGAAGACCGGGCTGAAAACATAAAAGACATTTTTTTATTTATCGGTCCTTCTACCAACAGCCTTGAAGCTAAAATCCCGAAACCTGTCTCAACTCTAACTCTTTTCTTGTTTCCCTCTTTCATTTTAATATCGATAATACTACTCAATCTACCTCCATATCTCGCAGGAAAAGATGATTTCCAGACATCGAAATTTTTAATTGCATCACCATTGAAAACAGATACAAAGCCAAAAAGATGAGAAGGGTTATAGACGGGAGCATCATCTAGCAAAATATAATTTTGATCCGGGGAGCCACCTCTTACAGACAAACCTGTCATACCTTCAATACCGAGTTTTATTCCCGGAGTGAGCGATAGGGTTTTCATTATATCAAATTCGCCAAAAACCATTGGTAAAGACTTGATATTTTCAATATTCAAACCTACTTTTCCCATTTCAATATGGTCTTGGAGTTTGCTGCTCTCTTCTTTATTCCCAAAAATCACTACTTCATCCAAAGTCATCCGAATCAACTCAAAATCCTGTGATAATTCTTTATCAATATCAATTGTTGACGAAAGAGTATTATATCCCACGTAAGATATTTTTATTTTGTGTTTGCCTTTAGGCAAAGAGATATTATAAAATCCATAGGCATTGGTAGTCGTACCTTTTTTTAATTCCGGAAAATATATATTGGCACCTATAATGCTTTCTCCAGAAGATTTATCAAACACATATCCGTTTAAGATGTATTGTGAATACATATTTAGAGATAAAATGTTAAAAAAGATTATATATAATATGTTTTTCATCTGTTTTGAGTTTTTATTTTAATTTTACAATTAAGCTATCCTGATTACTTAATATGAAAATCCCATATCCACCTTCTATATTGGAAAAATCAGCAGGAGGATTGCTTACAAAAGGAAGAGGATTGCCATAATATTCTTCAAGATCCATTCCGGACTGACACATTTTTTCGGATATGGACGAATACGTACCCAATACAATCTTGATGCTATCCAATTCTTCCAATTTAAATTCAGGAACATAAATGGTTTTATCCGTTTCCAAAATATATTTATTGTCATCTGTTTTTTCAACACAGGCATTGTCAAGAAGATTGAAGCAATTATCACATTCGATAAAGTCACTTTTTGAAGATAAAAACAAATAATCTTCATATTCTTGACCATTTGCATAATAATAAAATGTAATATCATTATAGGGAAAAGCGGAGGATTTTTCAATAAGAATTTTAAGATCTATTTTTATGCTATAAGAATATGTAGTGTCTTTTCTTTCCCATGTTTTTACTATTTCCGCGTCTAATAGTTTTGCAGCGACGGCAACTGTATCAGCAGTGCTTTTCATGTCATGCCAGCCGGGCTTTTTTACTGTTAGGTTATATACACCACCTTCTTCCAATAATATACCGGATACATAATTTCCATCTCCTGAATTCTTCATTGTATCTATCACATTTCCAGATTTGTATATTTCGATAATCGCATCGTTAATCAATAAAGAATCAGGATTTTGTACTTCTGTCAGAGGAGGGAAAGTTTTTGTTACAAAAGCAGTTAAATGATGATTCGCCTGTCCACCGGCAATGACCACCATTTTGCTTCCTTCAAAATCGAGTTTGTACTCCACATCTTTGATACAGGAACTAAAAATAAGGATAAAAGCAAAAAATAAAAGCCCAAAATACTTCATATATGATATTTATATTTAATAACGAAATTAATAAAAATATGCTGCCATTTTAAAATAAAATCAAAAATGACAGCATAAAAATTTATTTAACACAAACAGTTAAACCGCTTGTGGTCTTAGTTTCCTCACAAACTAATTTCTTTTTGCTCCAGGGCCATTTTCTCTTATATTTTTTTCTCGTATGTTTAAACCCAAAAGTAGCGCAGAATTGGTCAGAATGATCTACGCTAACTTTAAGGCCTTCATTATTATTAATAGTTATTCCTACTTGACATTGAATAGTGCTAGTATTATTTTGGTGTATATGCCAATTTTCTTCCGGCCAATAACCAGACATATTGAATGGAAAATATGGATAATCTGTTTCCAGTGTTGGACATCCTGTTAGATTTGCAGTTTGTACATTAAATTCACAAGTACACTCAGGATATCTTTCTTCATGTGTAAAAGGATCTTGCCATTGGACAGGTTGAGCAGATGGATACAAGTAAACTGTTCCGCTAAGAACAACATCCATCCAGTCAGCCTTTACCCTCCAGGCAATTCCTCCAGCTATATTTTTTCGGTATAATCCGGCATCTCCCCAATATTTTGACACATACCAATTTGAGAATGAAAATGTATAACCATTGTAAACACCTGCTTCATATATAAAACGATATTCATCGTCACACAAAGAGTAATCAAATCTTTTTTTATTCTCTTCCCAATAATCACACCCATTTCTATATTCGATTGAGATTTTATTTCCGGTTATTTTATCAACATTTTTAATGTCTTTCAACAATAAGATATCTCTTTCTGTAAAATCATCCAATTTTATTTGAGTTCCATCATCATAGACTTTTATGAATTTTCCGTTTATAATTATTTCAGCATCTGTATTCATTAACATACGCATCAACCTGATTTTTACGGGTATGTTCCGTGGATCTAAATTATCATCATCCATATTTGTTTGCAACCATAAATTCTCAAGTTCTTTGTATTTGTTTTGAAGAGATTTGAATCCTTGGAAATGATCGGAGAACTTATCTGAAACATAAAACCAATTAATATCTTTCATTTTCACTTCAATATCTGTCGTGTCAGTGGGTGCATCACTCAAATATTGAGCTTTGTAGGAATCATACCATGTATCTATGGCTCTCATGTATTCATTATAAGCACTATCTAACAAATACACATTGCTATTACTATCAACAGTTAAAATTCCATTATTATTATTTAATTTTGTATAATCAATGGCTGCTAAAATATTATCAACAATTTCAGTATTGATAGATAAAGACTCTCCATTTTTGAACGGAGCAATTTCTTGTGAATTTACCGAATTTTCCCTTTCTTCTATAATGTTTAGTAGCTCGGTATCATGATTTGCCTTCTCGCACCCACTAAAATACACACTCATACCAATAATTGATATGAAGAATATCGCAATAGGTAAAACTCTGTAATTTAGCCGATTAGCTAAATGGGGGGGGGGTAAATGTTTTTCTAAAAAATTTTGTTTTTTTCATAATTAAATGTTAAAATGTTATATATCAGTAAAGTGTATCGCAAATATTGTACCAAAATCTTCCACCATCCCCGATATCTTTCATCAGATCCTCGATAGTATCTCTCTACAATTGCACTTTTATCATATAGTTAAATATCATATTGAGAACCTCTTGTTTATAAGTATATAATAATTACTACTAATTTTAAAGCTGTTTTTAGATTAGCCAATCTTTTCATTATCCTTGATAAGTATTTCAACTAAAATATTCATATTAT
>JALSPK010000204.1 GCA_026986005.1 Saprospiraceae bacterium | reverse complement strand
CCTGGTTTTGCCGCTTTTTCTTTTAAAGCGTTTTTACAATATTCCAATGTTCCTTTTATAGTATATAATTGTCTGAAACGGGGAATTTTCACTTCATCTACAGAATGAAGTTTGTTTTCTTTTGTTTCAATAATTATCACTTTTTTAGTATTTGCAATTTCGCTAAAACTAAGTGGATATGGCGAACCGGAATAACGTATATGTTCTTTTTTGTCGACTTTTTGCGGACGGTGCAAATGACCCAGTGCGACGTAATCAAAAATTGCAGGAAAATCAGATGCTTTAATATCACCCAAACCTCCAACATAAATACGGTTTTCACTATCCGAAGGCTGTCCGCCAATAGCAAAAAGGTGTCCCATTGCAATTATAAAAGCATTATCTTTATTTTGATTTTCAATGATATTAGCGACATCATTATAATGATTGATAAGTGCTTTTTTGTAACGGTTTTCTATATCCAAAGCATTTTCACCGGCTATTGCCCGTCTGATATCCCTATCGCGCAAAAAAGGAACTGCTGCTACAATCAATTTTTCTCCGCCAATATCAAAACCAAAAATCTCATCTTGCACATTTTCGCTTGCTTTACCAACAAGTTTAATATTAAAATATCGTACAAAATTATCCGGAGCATTGATCGTGCCGGGTGCATCGTGGTTGCCGGCAGTCATTACCACTTCTTGGCAATTTGTTTTGCGGTGTATTTCAGCAAGAAACCGGTAAAACATCTCCTGACTTTGAGTAGAAGGATAAGCAGTATCAAAAATATCACCAGCAACAAGCAATACGTCAATATTTTGGTCATTGATAAGATCTATAAGCCACTTCAAGAATTTTTCTTGTTCGTATTGCTGCAATTGTTCGTGCAATCTATGTCCCAGATGCCAATCGGAAGTGTGTAATATTTTCATTTCTGTTTCTTGTTCGATTATAATTAATTATTAACTGGGTATTGTATTTATTCTTATTGGTATTACAAAGATGAATTGGCAAAGAGGAACTGGATATTAACATCATATTTTGCACCTCTCAAATAACTTATTCTTATTCCAAAAGGCATATTAAAGCTACTACCTAAATTGAATAAGCCAACATCTGCGGTCAAATCAATTCCAAAGGAAGATATAGTTTTAGTAGCACTTTTAATCTCACCAAATCCATAATCAAAAAACATTTTTGTTCTGAACCTTTTTATGAAAGCTATTGGACCTATTGCGACGTCCGGATAGAATAGAGGCAAAGAATATTCTGCTCTTACTACATGATTTATCTCGCTGTATGTCGTAGTCAATCCTCTTATCCAATTGCCGGAGTATATTGAGAAAAATTTGTTGTTGTCTCGGTGATAATGTCCACTAAAAACCAAAGAATGAGTTCTCAATATTCCGGGAAAATACAATTTGGCATCTAAGCTTATTGAATAATCATTATTCAGACTGATACTTTTGTTTTTACCTTTGAATTGGATATCCAGTTCCTGACCAAATCTTGGATTTAATTGTTTTAGAGCTGTAACTCTTTTGTTGTAAAAATGAAGTGTGTTTGATACTACAAAATTATTATCAGGTTTATACACGTTTTTTTCATTTATTATTTTGTATGTTTGATATCCTGCATCCATGTTTAAAGTGAAGCCTCTATTCATTGCCCCTCTGGAAAAATACAGAGGAATCTGTACTCCTGTATAATAGTAACTTTGATATAACCCGTTGAGTTTTGAATTTTCAAAATATTTTATTTTTGCGATATCATATCCAAGATTGATTTTTGGAAAATATTTATTCCACGTTATTCTTGTAGACAATTTTTTCTCTCCATTCAGATTGATTGAAGGGGTAATATATAAACCCAATGTCGATAACAAATTGGTTGATAGTAAAGATACTCCTAATCCAATGTCTTTATTCACAATCTGCAAAGCAGGAATCCAGCTATGAAATTTTAATGCATTTTTAAGATTAGAATGGTCTTTGATTATATAGTTTTGTTTTGGAATATTGTCCAAAATATTACCACCCTCTGCTTCGATAAGTTTATCCAATTCATTATATCTATCTTTTGGCTCAGTAATAGTAATAGGTCTCCATTTGGCTTTGTCCAATTCTATTTCTTTAATATCAATACCATTAATTTGCCGTTCTGAGTATACTAAATATTCGCCATCGTCCGATATATCAGGATAACTTGCCAGAACTCTAGAGTTTGTCACTTGATATATTTTTTTTGAGTTGATGTCAACAGCAAAAATATTTCTTACTTCAGTAAAGTCACCTCCAAAATAAATATAATTACCATTAACGACCGGTCTTAATATGAGATTGTGAGTATAATCAATGATAGGGCTCATCTCTCCGGTTTTAATTTCTATTTCTACCAAAGCATTTTTTTGATTGAATTGAGATATTGCAATAATACTGTTCTTATCTAACCACTTGGGTGAAGACAAGAAAATATTTTTTGGATTTGGGATTGTTTGAAGTACTTTTCCTGTTTTACTATCTAATATTTTTATAGAGTATTTCATTAACTCATCTGATTCCGCCACTAATATTTTAGTTCCATCTCGATTTATATCAGGGGAAAAATATTTTGTTTTTGAAGTCAGCTTTTTCTTCTTTTTAGTCTTGAAATCATAAGAGTAAACAACAGAAAAAGTTTTATTTGACCATCTGGCATCACTCTCTGTTTGTGTCCAAACCATTGTTTTATTATTATAATTAAAATAGGGGTCATGGTATCCCAGATCAAATAACTTAATGTCCTTTCCCTTTCTGTTTATTGTATAAAACCCAGGGATTCTATTTCCACTCGAGTGCAATACCAGTATCTCATTACCTTTAAACTTTGGATTTAAATAATACGAAATTGTATTTTTTGATATCGGTTTATTTACTAAAGATTCGTTCGATTGTCTCCATTCAATTTGTTTGTCAGAGATATCCCAACTTCGATAAAGAGAATCCAACATTGATTCATAAAAATGGTGAACATTTTTGCCTGTTCTTTTTTTTAAGCTCTTTGAAAATGACCAAAGAATCCCTTTATATCTTACCGCATCCTTGGCTACATATTTCCAAAATTCGTCGCCGTATTTATTTCTACCATATTGAGATAATAAATATCCCATGCGGTATCGATTAGGTAAAATACTCTTGTATGAGCGGTTTGTGATTTTTTCATATGGATATTTGATACCGGCTTCATGCATTGCTCTATATTCAGCTAAAAAACCACCTGATCTTCCTCTTCCTCCTTCTGATAATAATGTCTCTTGCATCACAGCATCACCTTCGGTAAACCAAAATGGAATAGCCAAAAACCCCATACCCATCCAACCAATATCACCAAACAGATAATAACCTATTTTTGTCAAACCTTGTTTTGCAAATTGAAGCTGCATCACATGTCTGTACTCATGAATTGATAGTATATCCAGCCAATCATTTGTTCCTACAAACGAACGTTGTGGAGCAGTAGTATAAAACTCGGAACGAAAAGGGGCAGTTGTCACAAATCCATTAGCTTCCGTAAGTTGATTTTGGAGAATAATACTGATTTTACCTTTGGGTTTACCGATTGAAGTTCTATTGTTTTTGTTGAGATAATCAATCACATCTGCTACCCTTGATGCTCTTGAGTTCAGTCCTTCAGGAAAAATAATTCTTGCTGATTTATTAGATAATTCTTTCCATTTTATACCGGGAGGATTACCATTAAAGGCAAAATTTAATTGCGCATCGATCAAAACAGGAGTCTGTAACATCATAAAAATCAAAAGATATTTCATATTTAGGCCTTTTAAAGTTATTCTAAAATAAGTATTTATTTAGTGCGAAAAATCGTTTATGGGTAGACATCATATTGAATCGTTATAAACCGATTTCACAAATATAAGGAATTATATTAAGAGACTAAAACTTTCACAATGATATGTTTAAAAAAAGTATAATGTCAGAACAACTGACCCATTGTGAATTATGGTGACCCCGATATCCGGGAATATGATGAAATGAGGGCTCACGATCTTGCTGTAGAAATGATTAAAAAATAATCCCGGGAGAGTATAAGTCATTACCCAATCACGTACAATTATCCAATGGAGAAATATTTCGTTATGCAGAACCGGAAGAAGTTTCTGCCAAGATGAAAGAATTACTGGATTGGTATCGATACGAAACTATGGATATGCACTCTGTAGAAGTAGCTGCAGTTTTGCATCACAGATTTGTTTTGATACACCCATTTGATGATGGCAATGGTCGAAAAGAAAGAGTAGATGATAGTGTAATCCCATTAATCAAAGTTTTGGAATTAATTTTTAAAGATTTTGATGGGTTTTTTGAATCCAATAAACTATCCATTTTATTTGGAAAAGGTAATCAAAAATCTTTTGATTATGTTGTGTTGCTTTCAGAATGGAAAAATTTTCTCTACAACAAAACTCATGTTTTTGACCTTGACATAGAAATCAAAATTGAATTGCATGATTACTATTATAGACCAATCCTAAATGGTACAACTATAGTTATTCCAGCTAAAAAATATACTGAATCTATTCAAGAAAATGAAATAAAAACAACCGTGTATCAATGAGCTTCAAGCCAATTATCTCCAATTCCGGTGTCAACTTTTATTGCCACATTTAAATCGGGTATTGCATTGACCATTTTGTCAATTACCAATTTCTTTAATACTTCTTCTTCGCTTTTATGCATATCAAAAATCAATTCATCATGGACTTGTAGTAGCATTTTGGATTTTAGGTTTTGCTTTTGCATTTCGCTGTGAATATTGATCATTGCAATTTTTATCATATCCGCAGCAGTACCTTGCACAGGGGTATTGATCGCCATTCTTTCAGCATTGGATCTAGTTAATCCATTTCTAGAATTTATATCTCTAAGTTTTCTCTTTCTACCTAATTTTGTCAATACATACCCATTGTCTCTTGCAAATTGCACGGTATCATCAAAGAATTTTTTCAGTCCACTATATTCCTTAAAGTAGCTTTCTATCAATTTTGAAGCCTCTTGTCTTGTAATATCCAATTGTCTCGACAGATTAGTCGCACCTGCTCCGTAAATAATACTAAAATTGATGGTTTTTGCCTGTCTTCTTTGGTTAGGAGTGACGTCTTCAATAGAGATACCAAACACTTTTGAGGCCGTAGATTTATGGATATCCATACCATTATTGAATGCTTCAAGCATTGCTTTTTCGCCACTCATCTCAGCAATAAGTCTTAATTCAATTTGTGAATAATCAGCAGCAAACAATTTAAACTCTTTGCTTCTTGGTTTAAATGCTTTCCTGATTTCCCTGCCTGCTTCATCACGAATAGGAATGTTTTGTACATTTGGGTTTTCAGAACTAAGCCTTCCTGTAGCTGCTCTGGCTTGATTAAATGAAGTATGTATTCTACCTGTTCTTTTGTTTATCAACTTTGGTAATGAGTCAACATAGGTGTTTTTAAGCTTTCTTAATTTTCTAAAATTCAATATTTCTCTTATAACATCATTTTTAGCTGCCAGTTCATTCAATTTTTCTTCACTGGTAGAAAACTGACCGCTAGCTGTTTTTCGCCAGCGATAAGGAACTTTTAATTTTTCAAAAAGGACTTCTCCCACTTGTTTTGGAGATGAAATATTAAATCTTACTCCTGCTTTGTCATAAATCCCTTTTTCGATTTCATCAATCTTTTTTTGAAGTACTACAGCATAATTGTTTAAAAAATCTTTATCTACAAAGACTCCATTATATTCCATTTCTTTGAGGACATCAATCAATGGCATTTCAATTTCCTTAAATATCTTTATCAATCCCTCTTCTTCGAGTTCTTTTGTAAATATTGCTTTCAATTGATATGTTATATCAGCGTCTTCAGCGGCATAATCCTTTACTTTTTCGATATCTATATCTCTCATGCTCAACTGTCCTTTTCCTTTTCCAATCAGATTTTCTATCGGTTCCATTTTGTATTCCAAATAAGATTCGGAAAGATAATCCAATTTATGACGCATGTCGGGTTCTATAAGATAGTGGGCGATCATTGTGTCAAATACATTTCCTTTTACTTCAACGCCATGCCATTTCATTATAAGATTGTCATACTTTATATTTTGACCTATTTTGACAATGGTTTTATCTTCAAGAACTGCTTTAAATTTGTTCACTCGATCCTGAAACCCGTTTACTCTTACATCTATCGGCACATAATATCCTTTGTCATTTTCAAAAGAAAAAGACATTCCTACCAAATCCGCCATATTGGGATTTAACTCCGATGTCTCTGTATCAAAAGCAAATTCCTTTTGCTTTGATAGTAATGAGACCAATTTATCAATTTCTTCATCTGTATTTACCATCCGGTAATCTTTGTTGCTATTTTTGAAGTTATTTTTTACAACAGAATAAGTTGTTTTTTCAGAAGAATAGGCTGATTTTGCTTCATTTGAAGATGACTGATTACCAAACAATGATCCCTGAACGATTTTCTTTTCCCTCTCACCAAGTATCTTTTGAGCTAGTGTTCTAAACTCTAATTCCCTAAACAATTCGGATAATTTTTCTTTGTTGAGTGGTCTTCTGATAAACTCTTCTGTCGATAAATCTACAGGAACATCTATCTTAATCGTAGCTAGATATTTCGAAAGAAAAGCATTTTCTTTTGATTCTTCAAGCAGTGTTTTTGTTCTGCCTGTTATTTTTTCTATATTTTTATAAATTCCCTCTAAGCTTCCATATTTTTTTAACAGAGTTTTTGCGCCTTTGGGGCCTATTCCTTTTACTCCCGGGATATTGTCCGAAGCATCACCCTGTATCGCTAAAAAGTCAATTACCTGATCAGGATTGTCTATCCCCCAGCTTTCTTTTATTTCATCCACTCCGAGTATTGCATATCCTTCCCCCCTACCCATGGGCTTGTACATAAAAATATTGTCTTCTACCAATTGGGCATAATCCTTATCAGGAGTAACCATATAAGTTGTCAATCCTTCTTTTCCGGCTCTTTTTGCCAAAGTCCCTATGACATCGTCGGCTTCATATCGGTCGATAGTGAGTACAGGTATATTAAATCCATCTAATATATCTTTTATTATGGGTATTGCTACTTGGATATCTTCGGGTTGTTTATCTCTGTTGGCTTTGTAAAGCTCATAGTCTTCATGTCTGAAAGTAGGACCTTTAGGATCAAAAACTACAGCCAGATATTCAGGGTTTTTATCCTGAATTATATCCATTATAGCCCGGATAAAACCGGATATCGCCGATGTGTTTATCCCTTTGCTATTTATCAAAGGTCTTCTTATGAATGCATAATGTGATCTATATACAAGAGCGTGACCATCTACTAAAAAAAGTGTTTTGTTTTTTGACATATTATTCTTCTTAGGCTATTATATTTTTACAAATATAGCAAAAGATAGTTTGGGATAGTATAGAAATGCATTTTTCATTTTAATTTTGATTTCATTGCAATTTTTTTGTAGTATAGTTCTTTTTGTCTTAGCTTTGGTGAAAATATTAATTATGTATAACTTCGATAAAAGCATTTGGATTGGAATTTTATTTGGATTGGCTCTGCCGGTAGTTGGATATGCACTGACATTAATGGTATTTGAGCAATTGGCAAAAGCAGGGATGGTTCAATCTTCATTGGGACAGTTTTCACCATTGCAGAATCGTACCATGTGGGTAATAGGTATCATGTTCAATCTAATTCCTTTTCAGTATTTTAAGGTAAAAAGAGCAGAAAGAGCTATGAATGGTGTCCTATTAATGACTATCATAGCAGTAATAGTTTGGATTGTATATTTCCATAAAGAATTATTTTAATGCCGGATAAAAGATATTATATAATCGCCGGTGAAGTATCCGGTGATATGCATGCTTCAAATTTAGTAGATGCTATGTTAGAACTTGATTCTACTATTCAATTTAGGGGTTTTGGCGGTGAATTGATGCAAAAAGCGGGTGTCAATATATCCAGAGGACTTGATAAATTATCATTGGTCGGCTTTGTTGAAGTCATAAAGCATCTAGGCACTATTAAGCAAAATTTTAAGATTGCAAAAAGTGAAATTGAAAAATTTAATCCTACCGCTTTGATACTTATCGATTATCCGGGGTTCAATTTGCGAATGGCTGAATGGGCACATAGCAAGGGGATAAAAGTGTATTTTTATATAGCTCCTCAGGTATGGGCATGGGGTAAAAAAAGAGTGGTGAAAATGAAGAAATTCATCGACAAACTATTTGTTATCCTTCCTTTCGAACAGGAGTTTTTTAGACAAAATGGAATTGATGCAGAATATGTTGGTAATCCTTTGATGGAAGAGATTGATAAATTTGAAATGGAGGATGATTTTTTGGTCAAAAACCATATTCCTATAAATAAAAAATTAGTGGCATTTCTACCGGGTAGTAGAGAATCTGAAATAAAAAGGAATGTAAAATCCGTGATTCCCGTTATCAAAAACAGCAAAGATAAATTTTTCCTTGTGGCTGCAAGATCAAATCTAGATTTAAAGTTTTTTGATGAACTTGCATCGTTGAAAAATGTAAAAGTGATCTTTGATGATTCTTATAAGATTTTTAATGTATCTGATGCAGGCATTATTAAATCAGGTACATCAACTCTAGAAGCTGCACTGTTTGAATTGCCACAGGTTGTCGTGTATAAAATTAATTATTTCAGTTATTTGATTGCAAAAAACTTGGTAAAGAATCTAAAGTTTGTGTCGTTAGTAAATCTTATTTTTAATAGAAAAGTAATAACCGAATTGCTGCAATATGACTTTAATCCATCAAGGGTAGAACAAGAATTACACTTATTATTTGAACATGATAATCGCAAGTCAATGCTAAAGGATTATCAAAAACTAAAAGCAATGCTCAAAAAGGATAAATATGCTTCGCGCATTGTAGCAGAGAGGATAATGACCGGATAGTTTAGGTTTTAATTGATTTGTTTAATGCCTTTTATTATTGCATTAAAGCTGTTTTCGTTGGAGTAATCCTCATACAAAATTTCTTTTCTTTTTTCAATGTAATCAGGCAAAAACTCCGAATTGAATAGACTTTGGATTGTGTTTTTAATATCATGATTTTTATCTTTAACGACACAGAGTTTTCTTAATGAAGTCCCTTCAACCATCTTAGAATTTACTAGACAAAACCTACCTTTATACAGTACATTCAGAAGTTTTAATTTCAACCCGGTAGCTTGATTTGTGTATAGAAAATTGATCTGGGCATTAGAGATAAGCTCTGATAATTCAGCATCTGAGGGGTTTGAAATGAGGGATATATTTTTCCTATTTTTTATGTGATTGATTAAAGTTTTGCCGGGATTTAATCCTGCAATAACAAGAGGGATGTCAATATCATTAAAAATATTGTTGATGATGAATTGAGCCGCAATTGAGTTTTCGGCAACACTCAGGTTTCCGTGATACAATACATATTCTCCTTTACCGGGCTTTGATACCACCTCATTGTTACTATGAAAAGTTGGAACAAATACAAATCTATTTTTTGGGTATTTATTTTTAAAATAATCCAAATCAGTCAATGATAGAACCAATGAAAGGTCAGCATGAGAAATAATTTTTTCGAAATACTTTAGCTTTTTTGCTTCTACCAAATAATATAGTTTTTTGACGGAATTTTTTTCAGCTAAAGCTAAATGCCTGTAATAATCGTGTTCAATATTGTGTTCACGAAAAATTTTTATTCTATCTTTAAAATTATTGATTAAAAAAGTTGTGTGTAATCCTTCAAACAATATTGGAAAATTATTTTTCAGAAGATTATTTTTCAGTTCAAAAGAAATCCTTGATTTTACTATATAGGGGATTAAACTAATATTGGAAAAAACACCTGTTTCCCTTTTGTAATAATATACCAAATGGCAATACTTTTCTAGTTCTTTCTGCTCTTCTCTCCCGTACTCAAAACAATGCAAATGCACTTTTATCCCTTTCGAATGGAAATATTTTATTTTATAAAAAACATCAATTATCCCTCCGTAATTTGGCGGATAAGGCACGTCAAACGATATAATGTTAATCTCTTTCAAAGTACGGTTTTAATGATTTGTTTTTCAATATCCCAATTTAATTCCATGGCAGCTTTTTTAGTATTTTTTTTCCAAAAATTCATTTTTGACCGGTTATTTAGCAGAGAAGATATTTTTTTAGCTATATGTTGTGCGTTGTGCACTTCAATAATTTCTCCTATTTGATATTTTTCAATAATACTTTTCATTTCGGGCAAATTTGATGCCAAAACAGGAATATTAGCATGAATATAGTTAAAAAGTTTGTTAGGTAAAGCAAAACGATAGTTTAACCCAACATCTTCCTCTAAACTAAGCCCGACATCTGCTTGCACTGTATATGACATAAGGCTTTCCCAAGGTATTTCACCAAGCATTATTACTTTGTCTTCAAGTTGAAGTTCAGTAATCATTTTGCTTATTTTTTCTTCAATATCTCCTTTTCCGGCAATAAACATTACTGTCTCATCCAAATATTGCATTGCTTCTACCATGTACTCTATTCCTCTGTTGATATTGATTGCCCCTTGGTAAATAATAGTATTTTTACCTTTGATTTTTATGGTTTTCTCCCTCTTTATTTCAGTTACTTTCTTTGGAACATTCCTTAGGAGTTTAGCATCTACTCCATATTCTTCTTTGTATATATCAATGATTGAGGGGCTTACGGTAAATACATGTTTTAGCTTTGGTAATATCCATTTTTCAATTCCTTTCCATATCTTTTTTACAGCGGGCTTGTTTTGCAATTCAGGGACTTCCGTAAAGTATTCATGACTATCGAATATTATTTTTTTTGATCTAATAATTGAAACTAAATAATTTGCCGGAAGGGTATCAAGATCATTGCTCCATAAAACATCAAATTTTGAAAATAACAAATATATGAATAGGCGAATATTAAAGCAAGCATAGAACATCGGACCTCTATTAAAAAGGAGAGTAAACCTTTTTGTTTTGTATTCTCTGTTGATGTTTTGGCTGTGTCGTAGCATTCGTCCTACAAGGGTCACTTGATAATCCATTTCTAATAGTGTATCACATATCTTTGCTACTCTTTGGTCTGTGGTAAAATCATTGGTTACTGACACTATTATTCTCTTCATAATATATAAACTGAATTAAAGTCTAAAAGTAAAAAAAATGCTCAATTCGATATATTAAATTGAGCATTTTTATTCAAAATCATATTATTCTACTTCAAAGAGTACTTTGCTGTAACCGTTCCTTTATAATTTTTTGAAGGAAAAGAGTTGTAAGTATACGGTCTTGTCATATCATAACTAAAATCCAATTGGAGTGAGAAATTGTCACTGATATTGTATTCTAGTGTTGGAGTGATAGATATCCTGTAATTACCGTGTGTAGGCTTTCCTTTTCTACCTTTATCAAACAAATGCTCTTTGGTCTCATTATCTCTTAGTGAAAAGTCAAATGACATCTTCAAATCTCTAAGATTATTTTTAGCGCTCTTGGATTTTCTGCCTGTTTTAGATTTTCCTTTCAGGTCTTTTTCCTTCTTATTCCTGCGTTTGCTTTTCTTAGGCTTTTTTGACAAGAAAGGAATTCTCACGTCCTTTAGCACATAGCCGAAATTAAATACTATCTCTTCAGATCTCATTTGTTGAAGGGACTTTTGGCTCAACAACATACTTCTGGACTTTTTATACTCAAACCTGATAGACAAATCGCTTTTTGTCTTTATGTCAATACCGATGACCGGATCAAATCTCTCGTCTATTACCATAGCAGGGATGATATATTGAGAGTAATAATTCAATTCATTATCATCGACTTTTTGAAATGTGTTTTTAGTATTATAATTCAAGTCAGACAGGATTGAATTTACTTTTAGCATTGACTTATATCCATTGGATATTCTGAATGAAGCGAATATACCCTTAAAAAATGAATACTTACTTAAATCCCACTTTGCTTTCCAGTTAGGAGCAGGTAGATAATTTAGTTTTCCTATTGTTTTGTATATATGCAAATCTACTTCGTCGGGTGTTTTACCTGTATATGCCGCTAAAAATGCAGGAATCAACACCTCCTGACTTTGCGGTCCATATCCGTATGCATAGTCTGCATCACCCGGATGAGTTCTTGTTTCACCAATCTCTTTTGCGCGAATCTTAGAAATGTCTTTTCGATATGCAGAAAACTTATTGAATAAGGTTTCATAATCCTTTGTAAAAATCGTATTCATCGCAAAATATGTAACCTCAAATGAGCCCCTGTCCAAAGAAGCAAGCGACCCGAATATTGAAGAGCCATATTGACTCGTATCTTTAAATACTCTTGTGTTGTCCTTTGTATAAGACTTCTTAAATGTCACGTCAATTTCTAATTTGTTGATTGGCTCAATATTTATTTTTGCACTAAAAGATTGTTTGTCTTTCTGAAACATTTGGCCATTAAAAAACTTATTTCCCACTATCCAGTTTTTGTCAGCAGCATCTTTTAACCATCCGCCGTCCAAATCAGGTTGAAGACCAAGAATAAAATCATATCCCGGTTCTGTGAAATTGTTGCTAGTCCCCAATAATTCCATACCTTTGGTATAGCCGGGTATTGTAGTGCCCAAATCTTCTTTATAAGTTATTTTTATATCACGTAATGCTAATAGCGGCCTGAACAGTATCTTTTCAAAAGCGCTAATTTGCCTTTTCTTTTTCTTCTTTTTCTTTCCTTTCGAATTTTTTGATGTTTTTTTATCCGATTTTTTTCTTCGACGTGTTTTCTTTTTCTTTTTCTTACCCGAAAATCCCTTATCTATTTCTTTTAAGTATTTAACGCTCTTGTATAACTTTTCAAAATCAAATCTCGCATTTACAGATCTGTTTTGAGTGTTTTGTATAATATTGCCATAATCCTTAAATAAATATGGGGTTGACGCCATCCAATCATAGGATGCACGGTATTTGGCGCTGACTTTAATCCATTTCATGAAAGGAACATTCTTAAGAGGAAGTTTGTACGATAGGTCTACCAAGTGATTATAGCTTTTGGGCCTTCCAAAATCTTTTAGACTATTGTACATATAATCTTTTGATTCGGATTGCGTCCTTTCGTTGCCATTGACATCTTTGTAGACATTCGATGCTCCCCATTTCTTCAATTCATCAATAATAGCATTGGTCTTAGCGGTAAAATTAAGCTTCAAGTCCTTAGTAAAGTTCCATTGCAGATTATAATTTCTGTCCCAAGTAAATCTATTATCTTGAAAATTGTAACCACCCGGAAATTCTTTTTCACTCGGCTCTCTATACGAACGTGTGCTATTGTATTTTCTCAATTGAGTATTAAATGAAAAAGAGTTTGGAAAAAGATTAAAATGTATATCTTTTATAATTTTTGCCTTTAGTCCTTTTATTTTTTTAAATGGCTTAATGTATTTATTACCTCTGGAAAAACCATAGTCCAATGTAAGTTTTTGATCAGTTTCATCAGCATTTTTAAGGATTGCATTTTTTATATTTTTATTTGTATAAAAATATCCCATTTTAACATTTGACGGAGACCACGGATATTTGGCATTTCCTTTATTTACGCTTATATTTGACAGATTCAATGATTTAACGGTTTCTACATCCAAAGCCCGATCTTTGAACTCTTGTTTTTCAGCAGCATCTCTTGCATTTAATATGTTTTCATCAACAGTTAGGTCAAGCTCATACGGGTCATATTGTGGTTTTCTGATAGTCTGACCATATTGCATATATACGGGTAAGCTTATTCCCCATTTTTTTGGAAAGAACCTTCCCATTTGTAATGAGGTGGACAAATCATAATCAATAACCTCTTCCAAAGATCTTTGAGATAGCTTTTGATCAATCGCGCCAAACCCTACACTCATATAGTTAAATGCGGCATTGAATGAACCAAGATCTGCCAACCCAACATCCAGATTGGCTGTTGCTGCGACTCCACCTCTTTCTTTAAGTCCACTTACTCTCAATTCATTGACCCAAACCTCTCCTTCTAAGGGGATTGGCGTGTAATTAGTCAGTCCTATCTGCATTATTTTAATATAACCCAAGCTTGGATTACCTTTGATTTTTAGTATAGCACCTTTATTATTTATATTGTGTATATCAGCTTTTTGATATACTTGTGATAATGGAGCACTTGCCTTGTTTCTTTCAAGTTTGAGATCCGTAAAGTCTTTAAACGTGATATCCAAAAAGTTTGCATCTGGCCATATATTTTCTAATACCTTTCCTTCTTTGAGATCAGACAACTTAAGAGGTATTTCATATTCGTAGTAGTTTTCTTTTAAATCCTTTCCTATTCTTATGAACAATTTTAGATCATCGTCTTTTATCTGCATATCGCTTTCTGCGTGCACGTATAATTGAAGTTTTTCAAACAATCTAGCATCAAAATTCATCAATTTATATATTCCCAAATTGCATCCGTCTCTCAAATCTTTAAATTTTAAAGAAATAGATTTTTCATCTTGTCTGATATTTGCATAGTTAGCAAGAAGCCTTTCTCGTTTGATATGTGGAGGGGATAAGTAACCAAATGGGTCTTTTTGTTGATTTTCTTCAAGGCCGACAATATCCAAATTCAACTCCGGTGCCGCATTATCACTAAGACATTGTTGGGTTTTTCTCCACTGATTTCTTACCATTCCGAATTCAGCAAGCCTAAAAGTCTTAGGTTTTTTAAAATTCTTGAAATACATACGCATAAACTGCATAGATCGCAATCCGTCAATATCTCCTACTTTGAATTGAGCATCATCACTAATTGGAATTCTAAATCTGTACCATATTTCTTCCTTTCCGCTACGAGTAGTGACTAATTTGGTATCTGTCACATATTTTCGTACTCCTGCATCTGCCGTATCTAGTTCGTATCCCTTATTGATGCTTGATGCAACCATAGGGAGATTTATTTCATATTTGTAATAAGACTCGGTAATATCAAGAGATTTATTATTGTTCAATTCTTCTTTGTCGGGTCTCAATCTACCTCTTCTTTCTTTATTTTTCCTATCGGGGAAATTGCCTTGCGTATTATTATATCTTTTGTATCTGGTTAAAAGGTTTTCTTTTTCTATTTTTTTATCATTAAAATATATCCAGTTATCATTGGCTACGTCATTAAAAGTATAGTTAGTGAAGGCATCTGTTATTTTTTTCACATAATCTCTGTAGTGAATTCGCTCCAAGCTGTCATTCAAGCCATCAAGACCAACATCCAATACGTCAATTTCATTGGAATTATTTGGGAAAGCATCATCAAGTGGTGTGTCGTTAGGCACTTCTCCCCAAACTGTCTCTATCTTAGGAACGTATTCTCCCGGCAATGGTAATGAATTTTCGTACATTTGCAATCCGTCTTTTAATACATCTTCTGAAACGTTTCCTATGTTAAAAACAAGTTTACCTACTTCATCAGGGTCATGTTCAGGATGGCTGTTTGTTTCCATAAAAGGGTTTAGCATCCAAAATTCAATGTATTCCATATTTAATGCCTCAAAATCACTAAATCTGATATATCTCATCATCCCTCCCCATCTTGATTCAGGGTCTTTAAGTATTAGACCTTTTTCACTATCATATTCAACACCGGCAGATACTTTTTGACCGTTTACCGTATACCCATCAGGAATATCAAAGTTGTATGGGCCTCGTTCACTAGGATAAAAGTTTATATCAAAAGTTCTTAGATCAGGAAGAGAACCAATAGGTATGTCCTTTTGAAAAAGTTCTTTTTGCAGTACCAATCTAGTATACGGGTCATTATTGTCTTCAGAGTGTCTTGACCCTCCTCCTCCTTCAGCTATGTACCAGCTCAATAAGGCTCTATTGGCTCCATAAGCAAGTCCTGTATCAGATTGCTCCGGAAATTCTCCACCTAGATTTGGATCATAAGGAGTACTTGATATCATCCAGTCATTTTCCGTATTCAGATATAATTTTACCGATGCTCCTTCAAAGTCATCCAATAATATAACACCACCCTTCTCCTCACCACTATTGATAGCTTTTGAGTGCCCGGGCTTTAGCGCAGCTACTTCTGATTTGAAACTGATTTTTGAAGGGGCTTTTGTACTTATACCGGGCAATTTATCAATTGCTCTAGTCAACCAATCCAATTCCGAACTATAATCCATGTCCAGACCAAACATCCTATTGTTTATAGGGTCATCTCCATAACTAACTTTCTTTGTATAAGGTCTCTCAAACAAATGCATATAAGTAGCACCCACATTGAAATTCTTACTGATTTCATAATCAGCTCTCAGTCCTATAAGATTTTTTTGAGTGAGGTTAAACAAGGAATTGTCTTCAAATTTCACATTAATAGGACGACCTGATTGAAGTATTGCAGGGTTTATAATTCTTATTTTGCCTGCTCCTCTATCAAGGTCATAGTCAATTCCCTCTTGTAAAACTCTTCCTCCGGATGTGACTACCGGATTGCCTTGAATATTCCATGCTCCAAGTGATATCTCGTTGGATTCTTTAGATTTATATTCACCCTTTAGAATAAATTTATTGTTTTCTTGTTTTTCTATCGCTTTAACTATCGATTTGCGATATAATTCATTGAAAGAATACTTTTCAATGAGTGTAGTGTCACCTTTGAATAATTTGTTCAAAGAACTACCAAATGGTTCTAAAACAGGAAACATGATACTTCCGGACCTTTGAATAACTGTAATACCCGGGATGAAGTCAAAAATACCATCGGGCTGGATATCTCCCATGACATTCAAATTGTCTAAGTGAAATACTTCCAATAAAGGCTTGTTTCTAAAGCCATTTTCAGGGATAAATCTTTTGAAAGACCCGTTTCTGCCTTCATAAAACACATCTAATTTAAAACTTTCTCTATCAAAATCCGATGCTCCGATATAATATGCATTTTTCATCATCAAATCCCACTCCGGTAGCTTTGGGCTTTGAGTTTTGCTCTTAAGCATCTTGACATACATCACTTTGCCTGTTGTGTCAGAAAGTTCATTAAATTCTCCAACTCTGAATAGGGAATCTGCTTTGTTTCCGTAAGAATATGTATATTCATATGATACTCCAAGTACATCTTCCGGTTGTAATGGTCTGTTTAGAGAAATAAATCCAAGTTCTGCATTGTATGTGTATTCAGAAGTTTTCAGTCTTCTTCCTTTGAATACTTCAAAGTCTTTCCCTGATTTCATATTGTATTTAGCAGAGAGATTGGTAGATATTTTGGTTTTTAACCTTGTGATAGAGTCTTTTCTGATAGCGTTAAAAAATTTACTTACTTTATTATCAGGTAAAATAAGACTATCCACATTTGTGTAATCATAATAAACGCGATTAATGTCACTTGGATTGGGAGCATTAGCTTTATTGGCATAATAATTTATATATCCTTCACCTAAATCAGATATCGCACAAATATCTCGTAGATCATGAGTTTCATTTCTTTCAGGAATTACCCAAACTTCAAGTCTTGTAATCCTAAATGGGGTTTTTATGGCCGGAAGAGAGTCGATAGCATCTTCGTATGCATTTCGATTGTAGTGAGAAATAAAGAAGTGCTTGTTTTCATCATATTTCTCAGGTTTTATGCTAAACTCTTGTTTGACCGCTCCTTTATCAATTTTGATGTTTTTTTGCTCCGATCTTTGTTGAGAAGCTATTGCCGTCAATCTTAAATGACCAAACTGCAATTCGGTTTTTATACCAAAAAGGTTTTGCCCTCCTTGTATTAGATTTCCTCTTAGGGGCAAACTTACATTTCCCGCCTCTATCTTTTTCAATATCGCATCTTCATTGAATTCTTCGCTATCGTACTTGAGCTTTATTTTATTGTCAAAATCAAAACTGGCTTTTGTATTATAGTTAAAATTCAATTTCATTTTATCTCCGATTCCTCCTTCAACATTTACTTGAATACCTTCATCAAAAATAGGATTCCACACATCTTGGGCTCTTTCTTCAAATGCAGGATTATTCATTATTTGTCTTGAAGCCCCCAGCGTTAAATGAATACTTCCTTGGGGTTTTATCGTGATTTCATTACCTCCAAAGATTCTTTCTACCAAATCTTTTTTGACATTTACATAAGATGCAGGATCAACTATACCTCTTTTACTTCTGTTGCCCGAACCCGAACCTGATAATTGATTGAAATATTCAATTCTCTGTTGCCTGTCCTTCCATGCCAAATACTCATTGAAAGTCATATACGTAGGAGCGGTGAAATAGTCCTTTCCTATTTTTTCGGTGATTATGTACATACCTGTCTCCGGATCATACTCTACAGACTTCTCTATTATTGATGGATCCTTTAGGTCAAAAGGATTTTTTATGGTATCATTTATGAAATCATCGTATCTAGGTTTAATGGTATCTTGACTCGCCAAAATATTATCCAAGGAATAGGGATCGTCCGGATTAATATTTCTAGCGAATGACTTTACAGTCGATAGTACACCTAAAACTATAATAATTCCAAAAGCAAATTTAATAATCTTCATTCTTAAAATTTTCGTTCTTCTTTTAAAATGGCTTAATGCAAATGGTTCTAGCTCACTCAGATTGAAATAAAAACTATAACATAGTGTCTGTCTATAAAATCATTAAAAATCTTTATTTTTCAAAAATCAAGTACTTTATAGACAGACACTAAATAGTATTAAACAACATCAATAACGATACTATTTTGGCTTGAGTATTTTAAAACTAAAGTTTTTTGTTAAAGTTTATGTTTTTGAGTTAATAATTAGTTAATCTGAGATATTTTTATAATTTCGCAGCATTAATCCGTCTTAAGTGTAATTAATATGATAATGCAAGTTTTTAAACAAAATGAATTTTTTTAACAAAACAAAACGAATATGAAATCTAAATTTGTTGTTTTTCTTTTTTTAGCTTTTTCTTTGTCTGCATTCTCCCAATCAGGAAAGAGGTTTCCTTCTGTTGATATCAAAGACTTAAATGGTAAAACGGTCAATACTGATAATTTTATCAATAATGGCAAAATCACAATTGTTAGTTTTTGGGCTACTTGGTGTGTGCCTTGTAAAAGAGAATTGGATGTCTATGCTGACCTTTTTGATGAATGGAAAGAGAAATACGATATTGAGATTATAGCTGTTTCGACTGATAATATTAGACAATTTGCTAAAGTTAAGCCAACTGTAGCCCAAAAACAGTGGCCGTTTACAGTATTGAGCGATATAAATGAAGATTTAAAAAAGTCTTTAGATTTTGTTGCCGTACCACAAACATTCATTTTAGATAAAAAAGGAAACATAGTATTTGATCATAGCGGATTCAAACTAGGCGATGAATATGAAATAGAGGATATGTTGGAAAAGTTGATAAAAGAATAGTAGCTATTCTTTTATCAACTATATCTTTTTAGTTTATTTACAAACTTCTTCAAATTTATCTTCAATGTATCCCGGTGTGGATACGATTTTCATAAATTGGCTCATGGATAGATCCGGAAATGCTAGTGCAATTCTAAATCTTCCGTGTAGCATGTAGGCTTTGTTACCTAAAACCAACATTTCATACGGAAGAAAAGCAGTATGTTTTGGGCTGGAAACATCAATTTTTGACATAAACCTCTTTTCGCCGTCTTTACCGGTCAAAGCCAGACCGTACAGTTTCATGTTACCCACTTTCTTTGAATACACTTTTTTTACTCCCGGTACTCCAGTACTGAGATTTTGATCAATTTTTGATATAGCCTCGCTAAAACTTCCAAATTCTTTTAATTCGATATTATCTTCAAAGTAAGGCATCCCCATCATGTAGTGATATTTTTTTAGCTTACTTGTACTCAAGCCTTTTTCTGAACCGAATTGACTGAAATTACTCCCTTCATATCCTGAAAGAGCTGTTTTAAACTTTGAGATTAAACTTGCATATTTAGAGCTTACTTTATTCCATTTTTTTGTAAAATAAGCCCTTCCCCAATATTCCGGATTTGTATACGAAATCATTGTTTTCCCATTTTCTTTGGTAAGAGCAACTCTTAAAGCTAATGCAAATCCGGTGTAGCCTCCAACATTGTTTACAGAAGAAGTCAAATCCGAATTTGATACAACGATAACTATTCTTCCATTGCTATTCATTGGATTATAAGTGCCCAACACCTCAAACCCATTTGATTTCAATTTTTGTTTGACTTCAGACTTTACGGTATTGATATCACTTGATGAATATCCTGCCAGCACATAAGGTTTTAGTTTTTGACCGTTTACATTTATTGTGATAATAGCTATCACAAATAATAATAATATTTTTTTCATAATTAATTGTTTAGATAAATAATAAGATCGCAAGTTATAAGAATTAATTCATCGAATATTACTTAAAAAATATAAACAGGTGTAATTTAGAATAGTGATAAATTTCAGAGGCTCATAGAAAAAGCTACAGTAGGTTGTGTTTATCTCAATCTATACGGGGCCCTCCTAATTTCTTTTATGTTCAATTATTTTGAAATACCGTGGAAAAAGCCCCAGAGGGGCGACATATTATAGCAAGGGACGTGAGTCCCTTGTAGCAGTGTACGGTAGGTTGAGTGCCGTAGGTACGACATGTAATTACAATTGTGTTAATATTATTTTGTACGGGTATTTTGTGTCATCCCCAATACAAGATCGGGGCAAGCTCCTATAGGACTCTTTTATGTTCAATTATTTTGATGTACCGTGTAAAAAAGCCCCAGAGGGGCGACATATTATAGCAAGGGACGTGAGTCCCTTGTTGTAGTGTACGGTAGGTTGAGTACCGTAGGTACGACAGGTAATTCCATTTGTGTTATATTATTTTGGTGAATATTTTGTGTCGTCCCCAATGCAAGATCGGGGCAAGCTCCTATGGGACTTATTAATATTATCATATACAAACTACCATAATGTTATCCCCAATACAAGATTGGGGCAAGCTCATATGGGACTCTTTTATGATCAATTAATTTAGAAATACCGTGTAAAAAAGCCCCAGAGGGGCGACATATTATAGCAAGGGACGTGAGTCCCTTGTAGTAGTGTACGGTGATTTGAGTGCCGTAGGTACGACATATAATCAACAGTCAATTAAAAAAAATCAATAAGATACTCATTATTATAATCAATATCATAAGCTTTTAGAATATCCAAATACTCTTCTTTGAATGTTTTTTTTGAATGATGTTCCTTTTGATTTTTTATATATGTAGAAACCTTTGATACTCTTCTATAATCAATGGAAAATATTCCTCCTCCCGATTGCCAACTAAATTTTGAATCTATGAAATTTTGTTCATTTATCCATTTAGATGAATTCGATTTTATTTTTTGAACAAATATTGAAGGTGCGATGGCTGGTTTTAATCGAACTAATAAATGAATATGGTCTTTCATACCATTTATTTGAATTAAGTTTTGATCAAGTTTTTTAATGATACCGGAGATATATTGATATATTTTATCTTCAAAATCAGGTAAAATTAAAGATTCACGTGATTTTGGCGAGAATATGATATGCAAGTAGATTTGTGAATATGTGTTTGGCATTATCTGTAGATTATCATTATTTTTGCAATTATATACAAATATAAGATTTTTTAAGAAATTTAGTATTTTAATTTTAAAATTGTGTCGTCCCCAATGCAAGATTGGGGCAAGCTCCTATGGGACCTGCCTATAATTGTCCTTAGATTGTTATACCTATTATTAATACCAAACCGCTACCAATATGCTTTTTATAAAAACTAATTCTTTTTCTATTTCACCACATTGATAACGGTTTGGTATAATTTAAATTTTTGTACAAGATAACAATATAATACTTTTGCAACAAAAATCCATGAAATAGGAAATATGACGGGAGGTTGGATAAAATCTTTGCAAAAATAAAAATCGACCGCTTCGCGGTATATTCTAAGAATAAAAGAGTAATAGCGCACAAGGGTTAGTATCGGGACAAACGAAACCCTATGTCGTCGTCCCTGTTTAAATGATTGTACCTGATACGAAAGAACACAGAACAGTTGAAAACATTAAAGTCCCAAGACCCGCCACGAACCACGAGGAGGCGATTATCATTGATTAAAGCACTACCATCTTTTGGATGCCTATGATAGTTTTCTATATAATAATCCTCACAATACTCCCATACATTGCCACTCATATCATATAGTCCCAATTGATTTGGCATTTTCAAACCTACCGGTTTGGTAGCACCATTGCTATTTTTATCATACCAACCAACTTCTTTTATACGGTTGCTACCGGCATATTTTAGTTTTTCTTTTGCGCCTTCTTCTCCAGCTCTTGCTGCAAATTCCCACTGTGACTCTGTAGGCAGATGAAATTGTTTGCTATCCTCATCATCATATAAATCATTTAGTTTTTTTATAAACTTTTTTGCATCAGACGAAGTGATTTTTTCTACAGGGCGATTTTCTCCCTTGAAGTGCGAGGGATTATTTCCCATTATTGCAGTCCATAGCGACTGGGTTACCGGATATTTGGCTATATAGTAGTTCTTATTTATTGTTACTTCATGTACCGGTTGAGACTCTTCAAATTCATCACTTCCCATCATAAAGGAACCGGCATGGACTTCTACCATATCGAAGGGGTGTGTGCCGGAATCTGTTTTTATCTCAAAAGTTTTATATTCAAAATCAGAATTATTAGTCATAGCAAACAGGCTTTATTACAAAGATAGATTTTTTCTGTCAAAAGCAAACAAAGTGTAGGAAATATTTCATCCTTACCAGGCACTTACATGCCCGGCTATAATCTGTCGTCCCCAATACAAGATCGGGGCAAGCTCCTATGGGACTTATTAATATTATCATATATAAACCTACCTTAATGTTGTCCCCAATACAAGATTGGGGCAAGCTCATATGGGACTCTTTTATGTCCGATTATTTTGATGTACCGTGTAAAAAAGCCCCAGAGGGGCGACACATTATAGCAAGGGACGTGAGTCCCTTGTAGCAGTGTGCGGTAGTTTGAGTGCCGTAGGTACGACAGGTAATTCCATTTGTGTTAATATTATTTTGTACGGATATTTTTTGTCGTCCCCAATACAAGATCGGGGCAAGCTCCCACGGGACTTCTACTCCACTTTAAATACCGAATTATTTCTTATTATCATTTTACCGTTTTCATTGAAGTATATGGTTTTTATTTGGGCATCGCTTCTTATCTGCGGGAAAAAGCGATAAAATTCCGGGGAAGGTATTGTTACTTTATCTGTAATTGCCGGCACTTGATTACTAGACCAATTACCGGCAGTATGCCAATCATCGCATATTTTGCCAGTCCAATATACGCCGTATTCAAAAGCGCCCATATCGGGTTTTGCCAATAAAGGAACAGGAATATTTTCAAAATCCTGTTTTGCCAATGCATCAGTTCCGGTGTCAATACAAGGGGAATTTGCCGTTAAATGAAAATCAGAATTGGGGGCATCTTCAAATTGCGGATTGCTTGAGATGTTGGCTTCGATGATATAGCCGTCTGTTCCTGTCTGAGCATTAAATCCCGCTACATCGTATATTGTACCTCTTAAATCACAAGTTTGGGTCGTATTTGTATTAAAGATATCATTATTTTGAAACGAATTAGATGTGGTGGTGCCATTGGTATTTGCCTCTACGACAAGGCTTTTGCCCGAAATAGTCGTTCCACAG
>JALSPK010000203.1 GCA_026986005.1 Saprospiraceae bacterium | reverse complement strand
TATTGTCTTTTGACAATGCCCTTTTTTTAATCCTTTCTTTTTGCAAATCACTCAATTTAAAAATATAATTCCTAAATTCATTTAATTTTATAAAAATTATTTGTAATATTGTAGTCAAATAGTGTCTGTCCATAAAATCATTAAAATTTAAAAATATTCTTTTTACGATATTTTCACTTTTTCAAATCACTGATACATAGGCATCACTGATTCTCAAAAAAAAATAAATATCTCATCAAAAATCTTTATTTTTAATAAATCTAGCACTTTATAAACAGACACTAAATAGTTGAGTTATAATGTAGAAATCTACAACTTTTTTTTATGATCTAAAATCATTAATTATGAAGAACAAAATTATCTTAATTATTTTATTGTCTATTCTCTTCGATAAATTAAGTGCAGCTACCCCTCCGGAGAAAATATTTTGTCCGGATGATATAACTATTAGCTGTTGCCAAGATTATAACAATCTGGAAGTAACGGGTGACCCCGCAAAAGAAAATAATAACTTCAACTATTACACAAAAGTTGATAGTGTCGGGATAGATGAATGTAGAGAAGGAATCATAAAAAGAATATGGACCGGACACAATTTAATTGGAGAATTTAGTTGCATCCAATGGATCACAATGGAAAGAAACAATCAGTTTAATGGCAATATAAAATGGCCGAAAGACTGGGCAGGCAGTTGTGGTGACCAAATCCCCTACTCTGAACCCGAATATGACGTAGGCTTCTGCGACCAAATCGGACATACTTTTAAAGATGATACATTCCGGTTTACCGATGATGCATGCATGAAGATATTAAGAAATTGGAGAATTATGGATTGGTGCGAATATCAGCCTAATTCAGGATCAGATGAAGGAATGTGGGAATACACACAAGTATTGATGATTATAGATCAAACTGCCCCTGAAATAACTGAATGCAAAACCAGAGTAATTGATGCTACAAACTCAAATTGCACCGCAAATTTCACGCTTAGTCAGTCTGCCACAGATAATAATTGCGGTGAACTATCCAGATTAACATGGTACTACGAATTGGACTTTAACAATGACTGGAAAGTGGACACAACAGGTTCCATAGAAGGTGCTAATGTAGATTTAAAATTGACCAATGTACCAACAGGTATCCACAAAATAAAATGGAAAGTATTTGATGGTTGCGCCAATGTGAGTACGTGCATGGAAACTATAAAAGTCATCGACAAAAAGCCCCCTACTCTCTATTGCTACTTGTCCACTACTTTCAACCTCACTCCTATGCCCGGCAAAGATTCATTGGATTATCCGGCAAAGAATTTTGTAAAAGAAGCCTTTGACAACTGTACAGATAAAGACAATATCATTTTTTCATATTCTTCTGATCCGAAAGATTCGATAAAAACATTTACTTGCAATGACCTGGGATTTCAATTTTTAAGGATTTTCGCCATAGATGAAGCAGGAAATTCCGATTTCACTTATCTAATAGTAAGAGTTAGGATAAACGGGTCGTGTACATTCAACTCAATCCGAGGCAATATTACAGATATGCATAATCAACCGATAAATGGTATTTATGTTGGTCTCAATGGTAATGGAGCTCATGCAATAGTAGATACGACTGATAATTCAGGTAGTTTTTCTTTCCCTTACAAGGAAAGTGAAGTTATTCCTAAGCTGCAATTAATGGTTGGTAAAAATGCTGCACCTAAGATATCTATTAATAGCCTTAAGAAAATAATAGATCATCTTATGGGAAAATCCAAACTTTCAAAGCAACAACTATTTGCTGCCGACTTGAATAATGACAATAAGATAAGTGCATCCGATCTACTCATCATGAGAAAACTACTTCTTGGAAAACAACAATACAGTGAGCTACAAGTTCCTGCTAAGTTTTATATAAAAGATAGTACCAACAACTACAAAGAGGTTGATTTGATCAATGATATTTTGGACAAGAATATTGAAATTAAATGTGTGCTAAAAGGAGATTTGAATTGATTAAAACTCAAGTTTCTTAATATTTACAACCGCATCATTAATGATAAATGGCTGTGGAATTAACCACTTTGGTCTTGGTGAAATACCAAACCTTTCGTCTCCTATCAAGTCATAGGATATCTCATACATCAATATTTCCGGTTTGAACTCAGGGTAATAAGAGAATCTAAATCGCATACTTTCATCTTTATCCGTAAAATAATATGATATTATCTTTTTATTGTCATCCGTATATGTAAGATTATTTTTAGAGTACTTCACTCCATTAATTGAGATAAGACCAAATTCAACATCATTCGTAACGACGATATCAATTCTATTCACTTTTCTCTGCGGGGTGATAATCATTTCTATATTGTGCAATCCATTTATTATCACATCTTGATCTATTTTGATTTTCGATACCAAAAGATCTACCGGCTTTGCCTTAGAATGAAATGTAACATCTGTTTTGTACTTGCTATCCAATTTTACTCCTTCATGGCGGCCAGGCTTCAAATCATCACCCATAATATCGCTCAACCATTCGTCAGTGACATGAGTATAAGTTTCCCAATATGCCTCACCTTCATCTATGTAATTCATATAATTAATACTATTTGGTTTGGGTCTGGTTTCATCAAATCCTGACTTCAATTCTGAAGACACAAAAGCATATACCATCAAGATCAATGACAAAAACACAATTGATTTTTGAAATTTCATCAATTTAATCAAAGGGTAAATCAATGTAAATAACAAAACTAAAAAAACTGCACTTACAGGTAATGACACCAACCTTAAGCCAACCGGAAACATATCGATAAAAGGAGAAATTATAATTAATGCCGGCAACATTAGAATAGTAAAAAGAAGAATTTTCTTAGATTCACTTAACTTAAAAAATAATTCGATTGCCAAAACTATCATGCCGAGACCAGCTGGAATTATCATAAAAGATGCTCCAGGTATAACAAAAGCGAATACTGCATTTATAATAAACCAATTTAATATCGGGATTACTAGCAATTCAGATTCATTCAATTGCTTAAACATATTGTTGTAAACCATTGCTGCTAACATCATTATTAAAAAGGAAAAGCCGGCTATATAATAATGTCCATTGTAAGGAAATCCATGTAAAATATCCAAATATGCAGGATGAATTTCCATGATAAGTTTCCAACCAAAATATGATATAAACAAAGCAAGTGTTAAAGACAAAGCTGACAACAACAATGATTTAAAAAGATTGATTATTTTTATTTGACCTCGACTTATCCCTACTCCAACCATAACAAAAAAGACTAAAAGGAGTATAAAAAACATCGGAAGAACCCAATTAAAGGAATAAGAAATCACATTTAAAAAAGGGAAGTTAAAAAACACTAAATCTTTATCTGATTTGAGGTTATCCACATCTTTTCCTGCAAAATAATTGATCAAACTCATAAGATAATCCCCTTGCTGTTCGACTGTATTAAGATCAACATTCTCATAATTATCAGTCACACAGTGATAATCATAAAAATCATCGATAAAAGCAAAATTGTACCCTTCTATATCACCTATTTCTCTAAACATCGTTAGATCTGTATCATTGGGCAGCATTTTGTAGACACTATACAAAAAAGAATTAGCAACAGGAAAATTGACATTTGCTTTAACAAATTCTTCTACCATATTTGCATTTCCTCCATTTGTCTCCAACAGAGTATAAGAAGGTCCCCCACTGCCTCTAGCTTCAAAATTAATAACAAGACCTACGTCTTTTGCCCATTTATGGTGTTCCAAAAAAGCTTTTGCACCTACTAGGCCAATCTCTTCCCCATCCGATATTAGAACTATAATATCGTGTTTAGGCTTACTCCCGTTTTTGATAAAGGCTCTCACTCCCTCCAATATAGTAGCTACACCTACCGCATCATCGCTCGCACCTTTTGATGCCGGAGGGGCAGAATCATAATGAGATAATAACAACAAAGATTTTCCTCTTTCCTTGCCCTTTATTCTTGTCAAGATATTATAGTTGACTGTACCGCCTTTCCATTTTTCATTTAGGGCAAATTGTTTTTGGACTTCCGTTTTAAGCCCTAGCTTATGCAGTTCATCTTCGATTAATCCCCTTACTTCTTGATGATATGGCGTACCTACAAAATGCCTTTCTTTGGACATTTTTTCGACCAATTTCATAGCTCTAGCCGTTGAAAATTTATTCAAAATAGTATTATCATCGCTTATGCGATGAGGGACAAGAGAGTAAAAACTATAATACACAGCAAAGACCATTAGTACAAAAGCGACTACTTGTATAAATGACCTTACTTTCATGTTTGCAAAATTAATTCTCTATTTTCCTTTTAAAATTTCTCTTGAGATTACCAGTTTTTGAATTTCAGTAGTTCCCTCTCCTATAGTTAATAGCTTGGAATCCCTATAAAACTTTTCAACCGGATAATCTTTTGTATAACCATAGCCCCCAAATATTTGAATTGCATCAGTGGAAACTTCAACGGATATCTCCGAAGCTATATATTTTGCCATCGCTGCAACTTTTGTATGATATTCTCCCGCGTCTTTCAATGCCCCTGCTTGTCTAGTCAACAATTCAGCTGAAGTTATTTTTGTAGCCATGTCAGCCAATTTAAAAGCAATAGCCTGAAATTTATTTATTGATTTACCAAATTGCTCTCGCTCTTGCGAGTACTGTACTGAAGCTTCATACGCCCCTTTTGCGATTCCCAATCCCAAAGAAGCAATACTTATCCTTCCCCCGTCTAAGATTTTCATCGCCTGAATAAACCCATCTCCTTCGCTACCCAACATTTGACTTTTATGAACTCTACAATTTTCAAAAATCAGTTGTGCTGTCTCGGAAGCTCGCATTCCAAGTTTGTTCTCTTTGTTACCGGCAGAAAAACCCGGAGTCCCCTTCTCCACAATAAAAGCACTTATACCATGACTATCGCCTAAGCTTCCGGTTCTAGTCAGCACTACTGCTACATCGCCGGATATAGCATGAGTAATAAATGTCTTTATACCATTTAGAACATAATAATCACCATCTTTTTCTGCTACACAACGCATTTGCAAAGAATCACTTCCGGTATTTGGTTCGGTCAGACCCCAAGCACCAATCCATTCTGCTGATGCAAGTAAAGGCAAGTATTTTTGTTTTTGTTCCTCATTGCCAAATTGTAATATATGATTTGTACAAAGTGAATTGTGAGCCGCTACTCCTAGACCAACTGAACCACACACTTTGCCTATCTCCGTAATAATTGTAATATACTCTTGATATCCCAATCCTGAACCACCATACTCTTCAGGTACCAATACCCCCATAAACCCATATTCGCCCAATTTTTTCATTGTATCAACTGGAAATATTTGGGCTTCATCCCATTCCATAATATGTGGTTTTATATATTGATTAGCAAAATCACGAGCGCTTTGCTCGATCATTTTCATATTTTCATTGGAATAAATATCAAAATTCATAGTACAGTATTTTTTTGTGAAATGTAAAGGTAGTATTATTTATTTTGAAAGACAAAAGAATGAAAAAAAAGAATTTTAAATAAATATTAATAATTGGTATAAATCACTTATGAAGATTTTTTATTCAAATTGATACCACAACGCACTGTGGTATTTATACCATTTTGATATCAAAACCGATTTTTCCACCTCTTTCTAAGCCAAGCTCGCAACCGGTTTTCGCTATCATTATTTTGCGGCTGGTAAAAAGAACTGTTTTTTATACTTTCCGGCAAATATCCTTGGTCAACAAAATTTCCTTTATACCCATGAGCATACTTATAGTCTTTTCCATAACCGATATCCTTCATCAATTTGGTTGGGGCATTTCTCAAATGCAAAGGTATTGGAATATTTTTTTTACTCTTCACGAGTGCTAAAGCATTGTCAATTGCAGAATATGCAGAATTACTTTTTGGGCTACTAGCCAAATAAATCGCTGTTTGCGACATAATAATCCTTGCTTCCGGTAAGCCTATCTTGTGAACCGTATCAAAGCAGGTATTAGCCATCAACAATGCATTAGGATTAGCTAGACCAATGTCTTCTGCAGCGAGTATTATCATTCTCCTACAAATAAATTTAGGATCTTCTCCCCCCTGAATCATACGCGCCAGATAGTACACAGCTGCATCCGGATCACTACCTCTTATAGATTTGATAAATGCAGAAATTATATCATAATGTTGCTCTCCAGACTTATCGTAAAGCTCAAAATTGTTTTGAATACTTCCAGCCACAAGCTCATTTGTAATTACTATTGCTGCATCATTTGAATGACTTGCTATTACTATCTCCAAAGTGTTGTATATCTTTCTTGCATCACCCCCCGAATACATCAGTAGAGCTTCAGTTTCTTTTAACTCAATATCTTTCTTCTTCAATTCCACATCATTACTAATTGCATTCAGAAGTAATGCTTCCAAATGCTTTTTCTCCAAATGTTTCAAAACAAAAACTTGGCATCTTGACAACAAAGCAGAAATCACCTCAAATGAAGGATTTTCAGTTGTTGCACCAATCAATGTGATCAATCCTTGTTCAACACTTCCCAAAAGTGCGTCTTGCTGCGATTTGTTGAATCTGTGTATTTCATCTATAAATAATATCGCTCCAACCCCGGTTTCTTCCATTATCTCCTCCGCTGTTTCGATTGCTTTTCTAATATCTTTGACACCTGAATTAATGGCACTAAGCTGCAAAAACTCTCTATCAAGCTTGGTAGATATAATATTTGCAAGCGTTGTTTTACCTGTACCTGGAGGGCCCCACAAGATCATCGAAGGAATATGATGTGCGTCAAGCATTTTTTTCAATACAGAATCCTTGCCTGTAAGATGTTCTTGTCCCAGATATTGATCAAGAGAGATTGGACGCATTCGCTGAGCTAATGGTATTGACATAAACAGTATTTTTATCGAAAGTACGGAAATATTAACAAATATCAAATTATAGCAAATATATGTTGTAAAAATTTAATATAATCAAAAAGCTAATACATAATAAAAAAAAATATATTACCTTTGCATACATATGATTCATAGACTAGACAATTATCAGATAGAAGGGATAAAAGCTATCACAGATAGTGATATATCAATAATAACCGGAAATAAATCTTCCGGCAAATCCTTTCTGTTGCGATATTTGATTAATAAAAGATGGAGTAGTGGAAAATCAACTATATTGATAGTTCCTGATATATCTCAAGCAAAGATTTACCAAAAGCATTTGGGAGAATTTCATCTGAACAAATATTCTATCATATTAGATAATCATGAGCTCTTGTCAGAGAAAACTTTGATAAAGCTACGTGCGCTTCACAAAGAGGATAAGATCGACATATCTAAAAAAGATATACAGCTAGTTAATTTGAATTTTGATAAGACTCTTAATAAACTAAAAGAGTATTACAGTAGTCTAAATAAAAAATTACTATTCAACAAAAGCTTTAATCAACTGGTACTTATAAATGCATTTGACTCAAGTTCTTTCAAAAATATTTATTTCAATCAAATATTTGAGAGAAATAAATTTGAGTTTATAGAAGAAGAATACAATTTGCTCCAAAACAATGTAAAAAAGGGATATGAATTACAATTGAGAGGTGAGCATAAAACGGACAAATATTTTCAAAAAAAAGCGTATGTAGAAAATAATCCTGAAAAAATTTGGCTTAAGATAAGTATTTGGCTAAAAGAATCGCGGATAAAAATATTGAATGTAATACAGACTATCGCAAGTCTCTTGCATGAGCATAGCTCAACACAGTTTAGTATTGAAAGAAACAAAATAACGGAAATAATAAAACGTATAGACAATCTTCTTTTAGAAATTGAATCTTTTAACATACAATTTCAGGACTTTAATCCGGAACAATCCAATTTTTTAGGACTGGATAAAAACTTAAAAGAGCTAAAAGATAAATATTCTCTTGGACAACAAAAAATAGCTCTTGACTATAAGGCTTTAATGATGGATTTGTATAGATTTCCAACGTTAAAAGAGCTATTCCCAACGCAATATATTGAGGAGCAAGATACAACTAAAATTCAAAATCATCTTGAGACAATTATCAGCGATTCTTCATCAATCGAAAAAAAAATTCAAAACTCAATAAACAAAGAGCTGAAAAGCATGAATTTCAGAAATACAAAAAATGAAGTTTTACTGAATCTACAAAAAGATATTGATGATTTATTTATTTACTTGAACAATGGTTTCGCAACTAAAAAATGGGAGGATAATGCTTTTTCAATTCACAAACAACTACTGTATCTTGAACATATACTTGAAGATTTAAACATTATAGAGGGGCAAAAAGCCAATTTTTTCACCAACTACAATTGGAATCGTTTTTTGCACAATCTCGATGAAAAATCATCTTATCTAATCCGTAAGCTCAATATTTACAGGCCTAAGAATTGGATGATATTTTTTAAGAATTATTACATTCAAAACATAATACTTAAATATAAGCATCACATAGACATAGATATTTCACATCTATTGAATGCACTTGTCGAGGACAATAATAAAAAAGAAAGATTGTCTGAGTTAAAATCAATAAAGATATGGCAAAATAAGAGAAAACTGTTTATAAATAGAATAAAAAACGAAGACGAACAACTATTTAAAAACATATTTAATCAATCGGGAGGCAAACATGAGCTTATTACAAAAAATGATTTCAGTTTACTTAGTGAATTTATTCCTGTTATAATTATACCGGAGGATGTTTTTGCAAAAATGAAACAAAAATCTCTGTTTAATATAGATCTAATCGCCTATGAAAATACTGAAAATCTCAAACAAGATCTTGAAAGCCTTCTTTTAAATAACAGCAAGCTCCTTTTCTCTATTGATGAAAGCGAAAAAATTACAGAAATAAAAAAGACGATTCTCAAGAATAGAAGCAATAGCGAAATCAAAGTAATCGAACTAAAAGGTTTTCACCAACAAGGTATGATAAATCTTTTGGACATGAATTATTCTGAAAGATTGTACGCTGCTCGCAATCTAGCCCACTTGTTGCAGTCTACAAATAATAAAATAAAGATTTTTCAACTAAAAAATACAGTGATTTTCTCTTCACTCGATGAAATTCTAAATCAGGTATTGCTAAAACTGATGGATAAAAATGGTATAAAAGAAATGAGAATTATAGATACTCCGTTTCATCTTCTTGTTGATAATCTACTTGAAATTAACAAAAAACAGATACTATTAACACAGAATAATCTAATAGACTATAAAACTGATGACAATTTACTTTGGCAATTGGATTCTATCCGAAAAATCAGGAAAGGAGGCGTGAAAATCATAAATTTTAATACCTCATCCTTATTGGACAATCCGATCGAAAACATCAAAAATTTTGTAAAAACCAATTTGATTTGATGCCAGTCCAAATACTTAAATATCAAGATCACCTAAAAATCATATCTGATTCAAACTCAAAAAAAGTGTTCGATCCGATAAGAAAAAAATATGTGATTTTATCTCCGGAAGAATTTGTAAGGCAATTATTTATAGTATACCTTAGGGAGAAACTAAAAATACCGATAAAACATATCGCAGTAGAAAGAGAAATAAAGATTAACAATAAAAAACATAGGTTTGACATATTGGTTTTTGATAAAAATGCAAAACCTAAACTGATTATAGAATGTAAATCTCATAAAATCAACCTAACAGAAGCTGTAGCAATACAAGTGAGCAAATACAATATAGCTCTAAAAGCAGATTATCTGTGTATTACTAATGGAATAAGCTCTCTATTTTACAAAATAGATTATACAAAACATTCTATAGATAATATTGACATAACGAAACTAAAGCGACAATTGTAAACTATAACATTCTATATTAAGTCAACACAGAAAATGGCACTATCTCGTAGGAGCAAAAACAATTTTGTTATTCTTACCCTTAACCGAACTGTTTACTATTATCTGATTATCTATATCTACGCCTTTCACTTTTAGGTAGCTCAATACGGCATCCATTCTTCTCTTTGATAGGATATAAAACCTGTATTCAGGTTCACTATTAAATCCAAAAATATTGTATTTCAAATTTCTGTTTGATACTAATTGCTTAGAAATTTCATTTAATAAACTTATTTGATTTGAATTCAATAACGCACTTCCCAAATTGAATACTACCTCAAGCCTATCATCACTCATTTTTGAATTGAAATCTTCATTTGAAATTACTCTTTCCTTAGAAGCGGATTTTGTTTCCGTTGCTGTAACAACAGGCTTACTCAAAACAATTTGAGGTTTCTCGCCGTTCATTTCCTTAGCTATATTCAAATCGGAATCCTTCTCAAATCCAATCAAATAATCCGGCACATCCTTCAACTTGGCTAAAATATCTCCGTTCTTTGTCATTAAAACTTCCCAAGGATTTTTGTTGATCAAAACCACATTTTTGACAACATTTTCATTCACTTTTTGACTATTTGTCTGCGAAAATAAGCTGTGGGTACAGAAAAACAAGACAAATATTAACACAATATTTTTCATATTCATAGGATTTTAAATAAACAATACAACAATTGTACCAATTTCAAATCGACACAATCTCATAATGTAATACATATAATAAACGCATATAAATACCTTTTATTTTAACACGTAATATTACATACTAGCATTATATATGCAAAGTTAATAATAAATATTATATATATTGCAATATTCAATAATATTTATTAAATAAAAAATCATCTTAAGTATTGTCTACTTATTTTCGGCTTAATTTTCTTCAAATGATTTATTGATCAATCCTTGATCTTTGAGATCTCTGATTACTTTATCCATTACTCCGTTAATAAACTCTTTACTTTTTTCTGTAGAGTACTCTTTTGATAGTTCTACGTATTCATTGAGAGTAACATTGCAAGGAATAGTCTTGAAGTACAATATTTCAGCCAAGGACATTTTAATAAAAATCAAATCAATTGTGGCTATCCTGTCTTTATCCCATTTCAAGAACTTTGGAACGACATATTTCTCCAATTGGTCTTCGATTTTCAGAGTATTTTTCAGGAGAGTTTCACCAAATTCGTTAATTGTTTCATTTGCCGGCAAATAGTCATTGATAAATTCGTCTTCAAAAGTCTCTCTTTTCAGTACTTTTTTTACAGAACCAATCACTACCGACTTTTCACTAATCCATTGATAAAAGCGCTCCTCTATCAATTCGCTGAACATTTTATTAGCTCTTAGGAAACGATACAAATCAAGTAAAACCTTGCGATCGTCTTCTAACCCTTTTCTATAGTGCCAATAATCGATATAGCTTTGCTCTTCTGAAAAATTCTTGTACAATTTTCTTAATATATCGACATCAACCAGACCAGAAAATCCAAGTTTTTCCATCTTTGCCTTAAGCATTTTATTATTTACCAGACTATTTATTATGGAATTGTGATACAAAGTACTTTTGAATAATCTATCGTCTTCAGAGACTATATATTTTGATACGCGCTTGGCTTCGTCCTCTACTGAAACTTTAGTAACCTCAATAATCAAATACAAATTAAAAAGAAAAATATCAAAAGTCCCCACAATAGAGCTTCTATATAACTTCAACACTTCACCATCGCGTAATTCCTTATCTCTATTTTGAGCATAGAGAACCTGCATAACTTTAACTCTTACACTTCTTCTACTTAACATGGGACATTTTAATTAATTAATCTGCAAATAAAATCAATTTTATCTAATTTTGATATAGGAATATACATTTTATTAAAAAAAAATAACATATTATCTATTTACATACCCTTTTTTGAGCAATATTCTATGCTATTTTTTTTATTTTCCTTTAAAAATTGGTTTCCTTTTTTCTAAAAATGCTTTTGCTCCTTCTTGCCCGTCATGACTACCGATTGTCTTACCAAAATTGTTATATTCTACCTCAAACCCATCTTTGGTTTTATCCGAAAAAGCATTAACAGCCTCTATCATTTTGGAAATAGCGTACGGACTTTTAGAAATAATCTTTTTTAGAATCTCAACACTTTTCTCGACCTCTTGACCGTGTTCCACGACATGATTTACCAAGCCTAAGCTTTTAGCTTCATCTGCTCCAATCATATCTCCGGTGAGCAACAGTTCCAAAGCTTTTGCTCTTCCAATATATCTTGTCAATCTTTGTGTTCCTCCATAACCAGTAATAAGACCCAAATTTACTTCGGGCTGTCCAAATCGAGCTTTCTCACTAGCTACGATAAAATGACAAGACATAGCTAACTCATTGCCTCCTCCAAGTGAAAACCCATTGACTGCTGCTATTACCGGTTTGGGAAAGTTTTCTATTATAGCAAAAGTATCCATCCCTTTTTTGGACAAATTTGAACCATCTTCTACACTCATACCAAGAAACTCCGTGATATCAGCACCTGCAGCAAAAGCTTTCTCCCCTACTCCGGTTATAATCACAGCCTTCACCGTTTTATCAGTCCGAATCATAGCAAAAAAAGCGTCTAAATCAGTAAAAACTCCGGCATTTAACGCATTCAACGCCTTGGGTCTATTTATCGACAATATCGCTATACCATCTCTATTTTCAACAATTATATTCTTGTAATCCATAATAATGCAATTTTTACCACAAATATACGAAACACTAATTCAACTCTATTACTTTTTTAATAATAAATCTAATTATAAAGTGTTTGATTTAAAAAAAACAACTAAATTGGTTTTATCTCTTTCTAAAATCACAAACATCAGCATAAGCAATTTCTTTACACTCTGCATTTTTAAGTTTAGGAAAATGCAAACCTTTATTGTAAGGCGGTTTGTTGAGTTCGTCTGCCATTTTTTAAAAATAGCAAATAGGTGATTTGCTCTAAATAATCGTCAAAACCTAACAGAAACTTTTCAGTTTTCCTTGTTGTTATTTAGAATAATTAAAAATTATATTGTACTTTTGTGCACCATACAGAAAAAATATATTAAAACCATTATCATTTATGCTAGATTTTAAATCATTTGCCAATATAAAAACAAACAATACCAATCATGAGATTTTAGAAGATCTGTGGATAGCATTAGTAAGCCGTGAAGCTAGTATAGCGGGCAGGAAAGAAGTATTGTCAGGTAAAGCCAAATTTGGCATATTGGGAGACGGCAAGGAAGTAGCCCAAATAGCCATGGCAAAAGCCTTCAAAAAAGGTGATTTTAGAGCAGGCTATTACCGCGATCAGACTTTCATGTTTGCCAAGGGCTTATACAACATCAATGAATTTTTTGCTCAATTATACGCAGATTCTTCAAGAGATCCTTTTTCCAAAGGACGTCAGATGAACAATCATTTTGCTACATCATTCATTGATAAAAATGGTAATTGGACAAGGCATACTGACAGATACAATATCTCAGCTGATATCTCATCCACTGCCGGTCAGATGCCCCGGGCATTTGGGTTGGCTCTTGCTTCAAAAAAATATCGTGACATTGATGGTTTGGATAAAAATGAAAATTTTTCTAAAAATGGTCAAGAGATTTGTTTTGCTACTATTGGTGATGCGAGCACTTCTGAAGGTCCATTTTGGGAAACGATGAATGCAACGGCAGTCAAAAAGGTTCCTTTGACCGTAGTGGTATGGGATGATGGATATGGTATATCTGTTCCAAAAGAAAGGCAAACCACCAAAGGGGATATTTCAAGAGCATTGGATGGATTCAGGAAAGAAGAAAACTCGAATGGTATATATATGTACAAAACCAAGGCCGGTGACTATGAAGATCTTATCAGCACATTCAAAGAAGCTACGGATAAATGCAGGACAGAACACATACCTGTATTAGTGCACGTAATAGAAGTGACACAACCATTGGGACACTCAACATCAGGATCACATGAAAGATACAAATCAAAAGAAAGACTGCTATGGGAAAAAGAAAATGATCCGATAAAACTGTTCACAAAATGGATTTTAGATAAAAAGCATGCAGATATAGAAACTATCGGCACATTGAAAGCAAAGGCTAAAGAATATGTACGTATTAAGAAGAAAGAATCTTGGGAAAGTCTGGTTTCAGATGTTAAAAAAGAAATAATTGCCCTTGAAAAGATCTATAGTTTATTCTTAAATGAATTTCCAAATGATCAGGGTATCAAAAAGCTATTGACTGAATTAAAATCTACAATCAACCCTCTATTTCATAATGTAATTAAGAATGCTAGAAAGCTCAGGTTACATACAACAGGAAAAAAATCAAAGAACAAAATAGTTTTGGATAGTTTTATATCAAATGGTTTTGATTCAGCCGAAAAAAAATATCATACCGATCTTTACAGTTCGACAAAGAACTCTGCTATACGCATAAAAGAGGTAAAAAAGATTTTTTCAGAGAAAAGCGAATCTGTTCCCGGACATAAAATCCTAAATGCATTTTTTGACAAAAAATTTGGGGAAGATAACCGCTTATTGGCATTCGGCGAAGACGTAGGAATGATTGGAGGAGTAAATCAAGGTTTTTCGGGACTTCAAAACAAATATGGTAAAGACAGGATATTTGATACCGGCATTAGGGAATGGACTATCATGGGACAAGCTATAGGTCTAGCCATGAGAGGGTTCAGGCCAATCGCTGAAATCCAATATCTGGACTATCTTATTTATGGTCACTCTCCTTTATCAGACGATTTGGCAACATTGAGATATAGGTCAGGAGGTCAGCAAATGGCACCGGCAATTATCAGAACCAGAGGGCATAGACTAGAAGGTATATGGCATGCGGGTTCACCATTGGGAATGCTTATTAATTCCTTGAGAGGAATACATATATTAACTCCGCGAAATATGGTACAAGCAGCAGGAATGTACAATACAATGTTCAAATCCGATGACCCGGCTATAATAATTGAGTGCCTAAATGGCTATAGACTCAGAGAGAAAATGCCTGACAATTTGGGAGATTACACAGTACCAATCGGCATACCTGAAGTACTACAAGAAGGAGAAGATATAACAATAGTATCTTATGGATCTACATTAAGAGAAGTAAATAAAGCTATAGAATTAATCCGTGATAAAAGCATTTCAATAGAATTGATTGATGCACAATCATTATTGCCATTTGACAAAAATCACAGTATCGTAGAATCATTAAAGAAAACAAATAAACTTATAGTTGTAGACGAAGATGTACCAGGAGGAGCTAGTGCATATATTCTCAAAAAGATACTGGAGGATCAAAATGCATTTGAGTATTTAGATGCCAAGCCTATGACTATCACATCCAAAGAACACAGACCACCATACGGTAGCGACGGCGATTATTTTTCAAAACCAAATTCAGAAGAAATAGCAGAGGCTATCTATAAGATGATGCATGAATATAATCCTGAAAAGTATTTTTAATACCGTTATTATCTCATTTTAGGTCTTCTTCGCTTGCTACCTCTATTCATCATTTTGTGTCCGTCTTTTCCCATTGCAGCCGCTTGTCTCATTGCTCCTTTGTTGGCAAAAACTTTATTAAATTCTTTAAGTTGGTCTTTCAATGATTTCTCTGTAATATTAAGCTTTTTAGCATCATTGTAGTATTTTTTAGCTGCTGTCCATTTATTTTTCGAAGCGTTGATATTGGCCAACTGAAGTAAAATCATAGCTTTTTCATTTTCAGTAGGCAACTTTATATCAAGAGCTTTATTAAAATACTCTTCACCTTCTTTATGGTTTTTCTCATTTACAGCAAATGATCCTTTGAGTATATAGTAATATGCTCTATTGGTCGGGTAAAGCAATTTGGGACTTAACGTAAGCTTCAATCTCTTATCCGCTTCATCAAATTGTTGCTTTTGCACAAATTCAGATGCAGAAACTATTGTTCCCAACATAATATAGCTCACCAATAGAACTATCCCAACTATCACAAACCATATTCCATACCAAGTCCCATACGCAGCCCAAAGCCATATACCAAGGCCTAAAAACACAATAATCAAGGCAAATTTGAGGTAAATATTTATTTTAAACATAATCGTTATTTTTTTATTTGTGCAAAGTTAAGATAATATTGAATATTTTTATAATAATAATTACTCCACTTTTATTTAGTGTCTGTCTATAAAGTGCTTGATTTTTGAAAAAAAAAAGATTTTTGATGAGATTTATATATTTTATACTATTTTTTAAAGGGCAGCTTTCAATAATATTGTTTCATCACTACAAAGTACAATGTTATCTTTTATATATATAGGTGTAGAAAGAGGAAATATTTTTTTAAAAATATCAGAATTATATTTTAGTGTTTCACCAAGAGTTTGTTTGCTTGTATTAAGTCTGTTAAAAAGTAATACTCCATTTTTATTGAGTAGCTTTTTTACTTTTTCCAAAAATGATTTATCTTCAAACTGTGGTGGCACTATTGCATCATCAAATATATCTACTACAATCAAATCATATTTTTCCGTAGCAATATCTACAAAAATCTCTGCATCCATCTCAAATATTTGTATAGGAGACTCCAATTCGTCAAGAATGTATTTATCAGCAAGTCTTATTATCTCATCGTCAATCTCGACTGCATGATATTCAAATTTTTTACGAAAGACTTGCTCAAGCATCTGAGGTACGGAAGCTAGTCCCAATCCAAGTACCAAAACTTTTTTAACGAATAATTTACTCCAATCTATTTTTTTAAATGTTTCTGAAAAATTTACATATTTATCTTCGTAAGAATAAATTGCTTTTTCGGTACAGAGCTGGAATCTGCCATTGCTAAGATAGACTTCCAATATTTCATTGTACTCAGAAAAGGTACTTTCTACCAGAACGTCTTTGACATAACTAATCAATTTCTTATCCAAAGGCTTTTTCATCTTTTTACTTTTCCCATGCTCTATATCCTTCGGTCAAATTGTAAACATGTTTCAATATATCCTTATCAACATCTCCAAATTCCAAGCCTCTCCTTTCCATCACAACCCTGGCTGTTTCAAATACTTTTTCAAGTTTAAAAGTTGAAAACCCCTGATGCCCTCCCCAAGAAAAAGAAGGGACAAATGTCCTTGGAAATCCAGGACCAAAAGTATTGGCACTAACACCTACAACAGTACCCGTATTGAACATAGTGTTAATTCCAGTTTTGGAATAATCCCCCATAAAAAGCCCACAAAACTGCATTCCTGTATTTTCAAATCCCCCTTTTATATAGTTCCAAACCTTTACCGGAGCATAATTATTTTTCAAATTTGAATTATTGGTATCAGCGCCGATATTGCACCATTCGCCAATGACCGCATTACCTAAGAATCCATCATGACCTTTATTGGAAAATGCTTGAAATATCACGTTACTAACTTCACCGCCGACTTTACAATTCTCTCCTATCGAAGTAGCACCGTATATTTTAGCTCCCATTTTTACAGTTGAATTTGAGCCTAAAAAAAAAGGACCTCTAATCATACTTCCCTCCATCACCTCTGCTCCTTTACTAATGTAAATTGGTCCATTCCCCACATTTAATACCGCTCCTTCAATTGTTGCACCTTCTTCAATGAAAATTTCTCCCTGTCCAATTATTGTGTTGGTCGACGACAACTCCTTTGATTTTTTTCCTTTTGTCAATACATTGAAGTCATTTCTAAGTTCTGCATCATTCATTTGAAATAGATCCCACAAATGATTAACTTTATTTACGCATTTAAAATCACTAATTTTGCGAATTGAAATATGTCCAAAATCTGTTTCATTAAGCCTTATTGTATCTTTTCGGTTCAGCCTTACGGCTAAAAGACTATCATTGTATACGATAGCTTCATTCTGTTCAAGTTTAAATATTTCTTTAATTATATTTTTGTTTGGCAATAAAGAACCATTTATCAATAAATTATCAGCCTTTATCTCAAGAATATACTTTTTAGATAAATATTCTTCTGTCAAAAAACTAACTCTACTTTTCAAAGCAATTTCCCATTTTCGAAAAATCTTTAAGATACCAATCCTCAAATCAGCAACGGGTCTCGTATAAGTCAATGGCAATAGTTCTTTACGCTCCTCCGCATCAAATAAAATAACATTTATGCTCTCCATCAATAAAAATTTAAATATTTTAATCAAAATAAACAGCAACCAAATAGTTAACAATATTAATGCTTATTTATTGTAAAATTACCAAATAGTATCTATAAGAAAATACTACAAATCTAAAATTGATTACTTTTTTTCTGATTAGTGTCTGTCTATAAAGTGCTTGATTTTTGAAAAACAAAGATTTTTGATGAGATTTTTACTTTTCCGAGACGAAGTGATGCCTTAGTATCATCGAGTTGAGGAAAATAAAAAAATCGCAAAAAGATTGTTTTTAAATTTTAATGATTTTATAGACAGACACTATTTATATACAATGCCTGTAATATGTGGAACGCTGCAAAAAAACAAGGATTTTTTATTATCCTTTACATATAGTATGAAAAAATAGTATTTTTGTGACAGGTTTTTGGCGAGTTTTTTTTATTTCATGCAGCTTTTTTCACTTTTCATACTTGTTTTGTCACTATTTTTGCCTTGCTTGTATACTTTTGGTGATTATTCTTTTGTTATAAATACATTTTCTTTCAATTGATTTGCCCTTTCAGGGCGTTGATATATTTTATTGTCATTATCCCCGGCTTTATGCCGGGGTTGAATTGATTTGGGCTTTCAGCCCGTGGCTGTTAATTTACACATACGGGGCTATAATATGTCGTCCCCAATGCAAGATGGGGACAAGCTCCTACGGGACTTTCTTTTGTTTCAAATAAATTTGAAACGCCATTTAGGACTTGAAAGCATGCGATAGCATGACTTCAAAGCCGGCTTAGTAACTCATCATTATTTCCTTTTATCTTTGTACTTTTGTCCTTTGAACTTTGTCCTTTGTCCTTTGTCCTTTTGCCTTTGAACTTTATACTTTGAACTTTGACCTTTCATAGCCAAGCTACCTCCCAGCCTCCTGTTTCTACGCACGCTCCGAAACCGGAGTAGCTCCATCCCGCACATTACCAAAAAATAATTAAATCATCCTCTTCTATACAATCCGTAATCCGTAATTCATCATTTTTAATTTATCATTCATCATTATTTCCTTTTATCTTTTTACTTTTATCTTTTGTCTTTTTACTTTTATCTTTTGTCTTTGTATTTCTGTCTTTTGCCTTGTTCAGACATAAACTGCATAGACTTACCAAGTTTTGGAAACTTGGCAAGTCGGGGTATTATTACTCCACCTTCACCACCTGCGTACCATAAAATATCCGCTTGGGATTCTTTACGGGATATATCTCTATATTGTACCTGCCCGTTGGCAAACCGGTAATATTTATGCGTTTTTCCGGCAATATGCCGCTTATTTTGTAGGTTTTCAGTATTTGTCCTTGTATATTGGTCACTACCATATTGCTCTCTCCTATGCCATCCGGTATCCTGATATTGAAGATGCCTCTTGACGGATTGGGATATACCTCAAGATCCCGACGGTAATATACGTAGTCTCCAAATACGGACGATATCGTAGAATCGCATACCTCGTCCTCATCTATACGAAAGTGAGGAAAATTGGGAAGTGAGCCGTTATCATTTCTATTGGGCAAATAAAAACTGTGCTGCCTAAAATCACATGCCTTACCCTTCAGATTGGGCTTGTTGATAACATGAAGATAATTATTCGTGCCGCCATTGACAATGTATATCCTGCAGTCGGGTGCGAGCTGTGCCAAACTAAATGTACTATAAAAATATGGATCTTGAAAAAGATCTATATGGGCTATATGTACTAAAGATGACTGTATATCATCCGCCCATAAATCTATTTGATACAAATCATATTTTGCCGATAAATACGCAAAACGGGAATTGGACGATACTGCAATGCCGACAAATTGACCGCTATCTTGAGGATTTACCCTCTGTAGATTACTAAGCTCACCTGTTGCCCTGTCAAAATCATATATCATTACCTTATCAACAGAATTGAATGCCAACCATTTGCTACCATCAGGGGTAAAAACAGCTTGTCCTTGATTCCAACCTTCACGAAAAATAAACTGCTCCATTTTTTGAGAATCAACTACCATTATAGTATCATCCGTAAGTAATATCTTAAAAAAGGTATTTGCCGTATCTTCTTCTATCTGTATTATCCACCAATCCCGTCCATTGGCATGCTTGCAGGCTGTCATATACCCTTGTGTTAAACTTGTTGTCTTAAATATTAGTTTATTCTTTTTTGTTACTTTTCCTCTCCCGCTACTGCCTTTCATATCAACATAACTATACGACACACCAGGCGTCCAGGTATGTAAAAAAGGCTCATGCAATAATTCC
>JALSPK010000202.1 GCA_026986005.1 Saprospiraceae bacterium | reverse complement strand
ACCTCAAGAGATTGAAGACTACGAAAATAAAATCAAAGAAATAATTCAAAAGAAAACTGACTCGGTTAAAAATCAACAATACGAAAAAGCTGCTGATTATAGAGATCAGGAATCCAAATTGAAATACGCCCTCGAGGAAGCAAAATTGAAGTGGGAAGAAGAGTCAAAGGCACTGAGATTTCCTGTAGATGAAGAAAACATATCTGAAGTTGTATCAATGATGACAGGAATACCGGTACAAAAGGTAGCAAAAAAAGAGGGCAAAAAACTTGTTTCAATGGCTGCCGACCTTAAAAAGGTAATTATAGGTCAGGATGATGCTATAGTAAAAATAACTAAAGCCATCAGAAGAAACAGACTTGGGCTAAAGGATCCAAACAAACCTATTGGCACATTTATTTTCCTAGGCCCCACCGGAGTGGGTAAAACTGAAATGGCAAAAGCATTGGCAGAATACATCTTTGATACAAAGGATTCTCTTGTAAGAATTGATATGAGCGAATACATGGAGAAGTTTTCAGTAAGCAGACTTATAGGAGCCCCTCCGGGATATGTCGGCTATGAGGAAGGCGGTCAATTGACAGAAAAAATAAGACGAAAACCTTATAGTGTTATTCTACTTGATGAAATAGAGAAAGCGCATCCTGACATATTTAATATATTATTACAAGTATTTGATGAAGGTGAATTGACTGACGGGTTGGGAAGAAAAGTGAATTTCAAAAATACGATGATAATAATGACATCAAATATCGGAGCTAGACAGCTTCAAGATTTTGGAACAGGCATGGGATTCTCAACTAAATCAAAGGATGCCGAAACCAATAAAAACTCAAAGATAATAATACAAAATGCACTAAAGAAGACATTTTCACCAGAGTTTTTAAATAGAATTGATGATGTAGTAATCTTCAATAGTTTGACAAAAGAGAATATCCATGAAATCATAAATATAATTTTGAAAGATTTCTATCATAGACTTGCAGATTTAGAATACAATGTTGACTTTACAGCAGAAGCAAAAGGGTTTATTGCTGATAGAGGTTATGACCCTAAATATGGAGCAAGACCACTTCATAGAGCAATTCAAAAATACGTTGAAGACCCTCTTGCTGAATATATTTTGAATAAGAATCCTAAGAAAAACAGTACTCTATTAATTTCACTTGACAAGAATAAAAACATAAAAGTAACTTTAGGAAAAAAAATAAAAAAGGATAAAACGGAAACTGAATAAAAAATAATATTGTTGTATTATTTGAATAGCTTTGACACCTTTTATTATCAAAGTAAAGCATGGTGTCACTATGGTTAACGAATCGTAAATAACAAAACTAATTTTAGAGTTTTTTCGGTTTTTTAAAATCCCTTTAAAAAAGTTTTATATATTTGCGATTATTAATATATATTTTTAACAAAAAATTACAAATTTGAGCATTAGAAGAAGAAGAAACTTTGCACCTAGAAAAGACGATCTAAAAGATAAGTTTAGAATAAACACAGATATCAGAGTTCCCGAGGTTCGTTTGGTTGGAGATAATCTTGACGAAGTGAGTAGAGTTGCGGGGTATAAGATCGAACCGGATATCTACAACACAAAACTGGCTATACACTGGGCCAAAGAATTAGGGTTGGATTTGGTAGAAATTAGCCCAAAAGCTAAACCTCCGGTGTGTAAGATAATAGGTTTTTCAAAGTTCATTTACCAACAAAAGAAAAAACAGAAAGAGCTAAAAGCAAAAACTTCTAAGACAGTTATCAAAGAAATTCGTTTTGGCCCAAATACGGATGATCATGATTTTAATTTCAAATTAAATCACGCTAAGAAATTTTTGGAAGAGGGCAGTAAAGTTAAAGCTTATGTTTTTTTTAGAGGAAGATCTATTGTTTTCAAAGACAGAGGAGAACTCTTGTTATTGAAGTTCATAAAGGAATTGTCCGATATTGGAACTGTTGAAAATCTTCCTAAATTGATGGGAAAGAAGATGATTGTTATGATTACCCCTAAGAAGAAGTCTAAAAAGTAACTAGGGTTTCATCAAAGATGTTAACTTTCCTTAAACCCAACTGAAATTGTATTTTTTATGAAAAACAATTTTGCGATTGTTGATATTGAAACAACAGGAGGTTCTGCCAAAAGGGAAAAAATAATTGAAGTAGCTATAGTCATATTTGACGGAAAAAAGATTATTGATTCTTTTGAATCATTAGTACATCCCGAGAGGAGTATACCCTCATATATCACACGCATTACCGGCATCACAGACGATATGCTTATCGGTGCTCCTAAATTTTATGAAATAGCAAAAAAAATTGTAGAAATAACAGAAAATTGTATTTTTGTCGCTCATAATGTAAGGTTTGATTATAGTTTCATTCAAGAAGAATTTAATCGCTTGGGATTTACATATTCAAGAAAACAACTTTGCACTATCAAATTATTCAGACGTTTTTTTCCGGGACTAAAATCTTATTCTTTAGGTAATTTAATAAAAGAGTTTAACATAAATGTTGATTCAAGGCACAGGGCTATGGCTGATGTTGTTGCCACATTAGACATCCTAAAGTTGGGTTTAAAAATACCTGACTCTGAACAAACACTATCAAATATTTTTGGAATATCAATTAAAGAAACCAAATTGCCTCCGGGAATTAATAGGGAGACCATCGAAAATCTACCAGGGGAAACCGGAGTTTATTACTTTTTGGATATGTTTAATAATTATATATATATCGGAAAAAGCAAGAATATAAAGAAAAGAGTAAAACAACACTTTCAAAAAATAACTCCGAAGTCCACAAAGCTATATAATACGGTTAGAAAAATAGAGTTTGAAATTACAGGAAGTGAATTAATAGCTTATTTAAAAGAAGCTGAAGATATTAAAAAATATAAACCTCCTGCTAATAAATCTTTAAAAAATGATGAATTCCCCTACTCTATTACATATTCAAAAAACAATAAAGGATACATAAACTTTAAAATCGCCAAATCAATCAACAACAATTCAGCAGTTTTATCCAATTATAAATCAAGGAAAGCTGCAAAATCGTATTTATCCACATTTATAAAAATGAATGATTTGTGTGAAAATGTGTCCGGAACAAAAAACTATGATGGTGCCTGTTTTGAATATGGTTTGGGAAATTGTAATGGTGCATGCATTGGACATGAGTCTCCGGAAGAGTACAATCAAAGGATTATTGATGCAATTAAAGAAAGTGTATTATTTAATCACAAATCCTTTGCATTAATAGATAGAGGTAGACTATCTCAAGAATCTTCAGTTGTTCTAGTCGAAAACAACAATTACGCCGGATATGCTTTCTTCGACAACACAGCAATTGAATTCAAATCTATTTCAGATGTTAAAAGGGTAATTGAAAAAGGGAGCTATGATAAACAATTTAATGCAATAATTAAACGTAGCCTTTCAGATGAATCAATTAGAATTATAGTATTCCCCAACTAATCGACACACCTTATTATGACAAAAATCAAAACATACATTAAGGCCTTAGATTATATTTACTCTAAACTTCCAATCTTTCAGAAGCAAGGGCCAAAAGCTTTAAAGTATGATTTGAGCAATATTATTAATTTTTGTAAAAGCATTGGAGACCCACAAGACAAACTAAAAACAATCCATATAGCAGGAACGAATGGTAAAGGCACTACCTCACATATTTTAGCATCAATTTTTCAAGAAGCCGGTTACAAAACAGGACTGTACACATCACCACATTACAAAGATTTTAGGGAACGGATCAAAATAGATGGAAAATTCATAAAAAAATCTAGCCTGACCAACTTCATATCAGATAATAAAGAGTTGATTGAAGAATTGAAGCCAAGCTATTTTGAACTATCGGTTGCCATGGCTTTTGACTATTTTGCCAATCATAAAGTGGATATAGCCATAATTGAAGTTGGGCTTGGAGGGAGATTGGATTCTACCAATATTATTACGCCGATGTTGTCTATTATCACCAATATTTCATTGGATCACATTCAGACTTTGGGTAATACATTGCCAGAAATAGCAACAGAAAAAGCAGGTATAATAAAAAATAATATACCCGTTATTATCGGTGACAAACAACAGGAATGCATTGATATATTCAATAATATAGCTAAGGAAAAGGGAGTTGAAATATATTATTCCGATGACTTAATCGAAGTCTCCGAGATAAAACAAAATATTAAATGTAAAAAATTCAGCATAGATCCTCCCTTACAAAATATAGATATAATTAAAACAGATATTCTAGGACCTTTCAGCCACAAAAATATAAAATATTCATTGGCTGCAATTGATATTTTTATCAAAAAATACGGTTTAAAGTGGAAAATATCTACAGAAAGTATAATAAAAGGAGTACGTCACGTCAAAAAGAACACTAAGTATATTGGAAGATGGCAAATACTTTCAAAAAAACCATTGATTATAGCAGATGGAGCACATAATATAGGAGCTTTTAGGGAAACCTTTGAATACATCCAACAAATAGAGTTTAATAATCTGCATATAATATTGGGTGTGGTAGCAGACAAGGAATGGAAAGTAATAATGCAAATATTGCCTAAAAATGCCACTTACTATTTTACAAAAGCAAATATACCAAGAGCAATGGATGAATCTGATTTAAAATCTTTGGCTGCCTCATATCATTTGTCAGGAAATCATTACACAAATATATCAAATGCCAAGCAATCTGCAATGTCAATGGCAAAATCAGACGATTTGATATTAATTATAGGCAGCATTTATTTGGTCGGGGAAGTTATATAGAAATTTTACCTTTCTATAACAAATATTTTTAACAAATATCCATTTTTGGTATTTAGTCTAAGAATATAACTGCCCATATCTAAATCAGAAACATTTATATCAAGCTCCGAATTCACTAAGAATTCTGCAATTTTTATTCCCCTTAATGTAAATATTTCCACAATAGCATTTTCTCCAATACAATCACATGACAAATGCAAAATATCATGCGCAGGATTTGGATAAAAGGCGAAATTATTAATGATAGAAATATCCGCTGTCCCGGTGATAAACCTATTCCAAAAGTAATGATATCTTGTTTTTAGTTTCCATGACTCGGACATTTTATCCCATTTTGACTCATCAGTTTGAATAAGGTGATTAAAATCGTCATATTCTTTTTCAGTTTTGCTACTATTTTCCCATTTTCCACTCTCCAAATCCCATTTTTTAGATAAAGTTGATATTGTGTGCCCTGCGTCATCCAAGATATATTGGTAAAATAAATAATTAATCCATTCATCATTAATTGTATCCCAAATTGATGAAATTGTCGTTTTACCTGACTCATAAGAAAAACTGTATTTTTTATAATTCTCCCAATCAATATTTACAGGATCAAATCTTAAATAGGTTTTTAAGGATACTTTTTTATTTTGATTATAATTATACATAATCTTCATGCCGGAAGTGTTAATAGTCGTATCCTGCGAGTATGAAAAATTTTTATATTCAACAATTAAACCTTCCTCATATTTATACAAACTTACACTATAATCAAACCATGTGCTAGAAGCCGGTATCCATAATTGTCTTACAACTTTTATATTTTTACCTGCATTGTACGAATATATATTTTGTATGTAATTTTCCCATTCATCAAGGCTTGCATTCCAGTTTTGATTCAGAATTGATTCGGTTTGACTGTCTGAGGTGTATTTTATGATTTTTCTTAAAAGGTTTTTCCATTCACCATTATCCCAAATAAAAGAAACATAATTCACAATGAGCCCTCCAGAATTATACACCCAACTGTCTTTATCTTTATTTATCCATTTCCCAATATCTTCCGACCATTCTTGATATACTTTATCCTTCAGTTCCCTATTTGAATAATACTCAAAAACTGTCTTTGTCTTATTAATCCAGCTACTATCTATAAAATTCCATTTCATTTTTATTTCAAACAATAATTTGCTTTCTGGATCGTATTTTTTTACTTTTTTATTTCCAAAAGAATAACTACCTAAACTATAATTATAGCCTCGTAATATATCTATGACTAAATGACCATTCTTGTCATACTTCTTATATTGTATGGAATCCACCCATATATTATGCAAATCATCAAATCTCTGCAGCTTATACTCTTTCAGGTTCCCATTCTCATAATACGTCTGAGTAAAGCGAGTGTCTTTAATCCACTTATTCGTTTCAGCATCCCTATCCATAGATAGTTTTGAAGTAACCTTGCCTTCACTATTTCTTCCTGTTATCAAGTCTCGTCGAAGTAAGAGAAATCCTTTAGACGGTAAATCACCATATACGTGAGTTGAATCCAAAACCCAAATTTCACCATTTAATGTATCAACATCTAAAATGATGTTACCTGATTGAGTAAAAGCATTTGATATAAAAAAAACCCAAAATAAAGTAATGACAAAGCTTTTCATGGCACTTATATATTAATTATTTAAAATTATACTTGTTCTCACCTCACTTAATCTTTGCATATTATTTTCACTTTTAGTAAAAAGTCGTAAAATATCCATTTTTATTTTTTTTATTGCCCGATATACACTATCAACTTCTTCTACAGCTTTATATAGATTTTGCTTCAATATGAAATCAGAAATTATATTGTCAAAAAACATACCTATCACATTTTCAAAACTTACCAGCTGCAAATCCAATGGTCTAAATGTATAACCTATATCCCTTAAACTCATTTCCAGTTTGCTTAGCAATAATTTACTCTCAAGGTTAAGTTCTTTTGCTCTTTTTATCGCTTGTCTTTTGTCGAAAGCGTAATTTCTATTTCGAGACCTTTTCCAAGAAGTATAACTCTCGACCTCTCTATATGATGCACTAAGAAGAGTCAATCTATTCAAAACTTTATCCAAAATAGCAGTTGTAATATTAATTAACTTAAGAAATTGTTTTTCTTCTTCAAAATCTTTAATAATATTTTGTAGAGAATGCCCCTGTGAAGAATTTTCATTTAAAAGTTCTTTAGCTCTTAGTTCAATTAAATACTCCAATTCCTTTTTATACTCTGTTAATTTATTAAGTTTACCTTTTAGGATTTTGAATTCAAAATCCATTCCTACCTTTTCAAGTTTTAATTTATCATATTTTTTTGATAATGCATAATACTCGTTTCTTTTAGTTTCCAATACTTTATTTTTATCAACAAATATTGATTTAATAGCAGATCCTATACTAAACCCTTCCAAGCGTTGAATTTCAGAATTCTTCTCCTCTAAATTCTTCAATAGCACATTAATCGAAGTTTCAATATCTTCAAGTTTTTGTCCAACTTGAGAGTATTCCGATTCAATTCTTGCTAGTCCTTCAATCTGTTTTTGAACCTCCTTTAATCTGTTTTTTGTGTTTGTCACTTTTGAAATATTATAATTTTTCATAAAAATATATTAATTTATAAATAAATTCAGTATTTTTATCACAAATTTTAAATCAAAAATTAAATATACTCAAAATGGGATTTTTAAATGATATTAAGAAATTGTTTTTTGGTGCCAAATCTGTTGGAAAAGGTGCAGCAAAACGCACGGTTGATTATTCAAAAAAGCAAACAGAACATTTGCTGGATGTTACTGATGATTATGTATCTGATAAAAAAGATATTATCGAATCTAAGTTTGATGATTTGAAGGATAAAACATCAAAGAAAAGTGAAGAATTATTTGATACTGTCAAGAGCAAAACAACAGAAATAATTGAAGACATTTCTGAAAGTGAAGCTTATAAAAAAACTGTTGAAACCGTTGAGAAAGTAGGTGATAAGATTTTGGATACAGGAGAAAATTTCATTGAGAAATCAAAAGAACTTATTGATGGCCCCGGTAAGGCCGTTGCAGAAAAGTTCAAAGAAACTTCCGAAGATATTGGTGAAATTATTTTTACCGGAGGCAAAACTATTATAGAAAAAGCAAGTGATACCACTAAAAATCTTAGTAAAAAATTGGATGAAACGATTAAAAAATCAGAAGAATTAGCGAGTAAAGAAGAAAAAAGTGATTCGGAATTTGCAGATACGTCTTTTGAGATTAAAGATACTGAGTTGAAAGATGATTTTTTTGACAAAGCAGACAAATTTGCTTCAGGTGACTATTCTGATAAATCCGAACCACGAATTTTAGATAACAAATCGATAAACAAAAAAGAAAGTATTGATATTGATGGTTTTGTAGATAATGATAATGATGGCAATCCTCTAATTGATGATGCAAAAATAATTGAAGATAATACAAAATCAAAAAAAATATAAAAATATTTCATATCATCAGGCAACGTATTTGATAAAAATGATATCTATACATATGTAGCGAGGTGATTGATACTAAATTTAAGTTTTGTCAGAAAAAGAAATTATTCTTGGATGTTTAAATAATGACATAAAAAGTCAAAAAGCATTGTTTGATAATTACTCAAATAAAATGAAATCGCTTTGCATGAGATATGTCGTAAATGAACAAGATGCAGAAGATGTATTACAAGAGGGATTTATTTTGGCATTTACTAAACTTAAAGATTACAAATTTGATGGAAGTTTTGAAGGCTGGCTGCGAAAAATTATGATAAATGTATCATTGAGATTTTTAAGGTCAAAGAAGAATATATATATAGAGGATATAGATAAAGCACATACATTATACGATAAAGAACAAGACATTTACGCAAAGTTGTCTAACAATGATTTGATGGAAACTATATTCCAGCTACCTGAAGGATATAGGCTTGTATTCAACATGTATGCTATTGAAGGATATAGCCATAAAGAAATTGGCACGTTATTGAAAATAAATGAAAGTACATCAAGATCTCAATTGGCAAAAGCTAAAAAAAGATTAAGAATGCTAATTATGAAATTAAATTAATGCAAGAGATAGAAAAATTATATAAAAATAAATTAAAAAACCATGAGACTTCTGTTTCCGATGATGTTTGGGACAACATAGCTCAAACATTGAATAAACAGAATAGGAAACGAAGAGTTCCTATATGGTATATTATTGCCATTGTCTTATTATTGACTGCTTTTTTGAGCTATATTCTCGTAAATAGAATCAACAATACTCCCATTAAAAGACGATCAAAAATAGAGAAATCGAATTCTTTACCTGCAGCTGTTATTAAAAAAGATTATAATGAACCATCGTTAAAATCAAATAATGATAAAGAAGATAAATTAATGATTGCTAAACAGTCTAATACCATAAAAGAACATAAAAATTTAAAAGTCTTTTCCAATTTAAATGTTAGTATTTCACCCGCCATATCACTCAATCATTCATATTTGAAAGAATCAAATAACCTTGATACTTACACTAATATTCATAAGAGGGGCTTTAACTCTGAAAATACAATTGCAAACACGTCAAAAGTACACCATAAAAACAAGATTATCCCATTAAATAAAATAATTTTCAATAAAAAGTTTAGTTTAATCACAAGCACTCCGAGCCTTAATAGTGGTTTTCTATTTGGTGACAAACGAACCGGGATATTAAATGATTGTTTTCCGATAAAGCGTAACTTCCTTTATGTTGAAGGGTATTATTCAAACGATTACAATAAAAAAACTCTGAATGGCGATAATTCTGAATTCATAAAAAATAGAAATGCTACCGAAAGTAATATATATTCATACTCGTTTGGTTTAATGTTTGGATATTTGATGAGCAATGGTTTTACCATCAAAGCCGGAGTTAATTATACTAATATTAATGAAAGATTTAAAATCGTATTTAAAAATATTGTCAGTACACAAACAATCATCACAATTGATACTATAATGAATCCGGATGGCTCTTTTACAGAAGTAAGAGATACAACAATTAAAGAGATATTTGGTGAGAGAACTATCCAAGACCAAAATAGATACTCAATGTTGGATATTCCATTGATAATCGGCTTAAATTACAAGAGATTTAATCATAAAATTGGAATAAATACAGGTATCATAATAAATATTATTTCAAGGCAGAAAGGAACTATTTTAAGTCATGTCGCTGATACACATGGGACAAAAGAATTTGGATATGACAATATTATTTTCAGAAAAAACTTAGGTATTTCGATTTATGTCGGTTTATCATATTCGTACAGATTTATGTCAAGGTATGAATTATTTTTTGAACCAAATATTAGATATTATATCAGATCATTTACGGAAGATTATTATCCTCTAAGTCAAAAATACACAAAATATGGAATTTCTTTAGGTGGAAGGTATATTTTTTAATAGCCGCAGGCAACGTTATTAACAAAAAATGTCTCTTTAAATTGTATAGACTTTTAAATAAACAAAAAAGAAAGCTTATAGTAAAAGAATAAATTATTAATGAACACAATTTAAGTATATGAAAAGATTTTTAACACTATTTTTTATAATTTTTTATTTAAGTTCGTGCATAAAGGAATATGATTATTTTACCCCGTATGTAAATAATTCCGTTAGATATATCGACCAATTCAGATCAAAAACACTAAATTTTAATTTTTCCAATAGTGAAAAGTTTGATTATTCAACTGAGTCGGGTTTTAAATTAATGATTGCAGCAAACTCCTTTGACGATAGGTATAAACAGATTAATATTTCTTTGGATTATAATACTACTTTATTGGATATTATTTCAAATAGAGTACAAACTAAATTGCCAAATGGAGCTATCTTATCCTTTGATAAAATATTAAAAATCAAATTCAGGGATAGTAATAATAGAATTATAGATATTGATGATAATAAAGAAATTTTACTCAAAGTTCCATTCACTAAAACTACTGTCCCCGTCCTATTTCATTATAAAAACAAACAATGGTTAGAAACAACACCTGAGTCGACTAATATATCTAAAAGTACTTGGTACACCAATGATATTGACTCAACTTTAGTCAAGGGATATATAATAAAACTAAAAAAATCAGGGCAAATAGCACTAGCAAATAATCTAACTCCTGAAGATAATATTGAAAGTATTAAAATAAAACTTTCTGATGGTTTTGATGTACAAAACTCATTAGTACTATTAACCATTAAAAACACAAATGTCAATATATCATTGGTTTGGGATACTACAGAAAAATTGTTCAAATTGCCGGAAGATGTAATTCTGCCTTCAAATGACATTGTAATTATTGTTTTTTCCGAAGATTCTAATAAAAAGACATACTTTGGTATGAAATATGCTAAAGTTTTAGATGGAGAAACAATTAATATTAATTTGGAATATAAAAGAATTGAAGAAATAAAGCATTTAATTAATTCAATTTCTATGTAAAATAATATAAAGATTTATGTAAATGGGAGCGCCTGTCTGGAGTAAAAGAATTCTTGGCAGGCTTTTTTTTAATCCAAATGATACACTTTCATTAGATGCTCCAGTACTTTATCAAAATCTATCCCCAAGTCGATCAATCTACCTGAATGTATATCCCAAACCCAACTGTGAATTTTTACTTCTTTTTTACGATATGCTTTTTGGACAATAGATGTTTTCAAGACATTTATACATTGTTCTTTAACATTTAACTCAACTAGTCTGTCATACTTCTCTTTTTCATCGACAATAAGTTCTAACTCATCTTCATAATGCCTGTACACATCTCTTATCGTCCTAAACCAGGGGTTTAAAATACCGTAATCTTTTGATTTCATAGCTGCTTTCACACCACCACATTGATAATGACCAACTACCACAATATGTTTTACTTTTAGCTGTTGGACTGCATATTGAATAACAGACATGGCACTAAAGTCCAAAGAAGATACCATATTTGCAATATTTCTATACACAAAAACTTCTCCGGGTTTAGCACCCATCAATTTTTCAGCGGTCACTCTACTATCTGAGCACCCGATATATAGCACTTCAGGACTTTGTCCAATAGCCAGTTTTTCAAAATATTCATCATCTTTAGATAATTTTTCCATTACCCATTTTCTGTTGTTCTCAAATATTTTTTCAATATTCATCTTTTATGAATTTTACTATAACAAAATTAACCCTAAATCAAAATAGTGCCTGTCTATAAAGTCGTAAAAAAATAAATAACTTTCATCTTTGTATAAATATCTCTTTAAGATATCCTACCCCAAGATAAAAACAAATGCTTATTTTTTAAAATATAATCTTTTAACCTTTTGTTTTTTTCTAATTCCAATTTGGGATCTTCTTTCAAAATATTAATGCATTTAGATCTGGCTGCCCTAAGTATATTTTCATCCTGTACAATATTAGCCAATTTTAAGTCCAGCAGCCCACTTTGCCTAACACCTTCAATATCTCCCGGACCTCTCAAACGCATATCTACTTCAGCTATTTCAAATCCATTATTAGTCCTTACCATTGTTGACAATCTCTCTTTAGCATCTTTGGACAACTTAAAACTTGACATTAAAATACAGTAAGATTGTTCAGCTCCTCGCCCTACTCTTCCCCTTAGCTGGTGCAATTGGGACAATCCAAATCTCTCAGCATTTTCAATCACCATCACGGAAGCATTAGCAACATCTACGCCAACTTCTATCACGGTGGTACCAACGAGAATTTGCGTTTTTCCTTTTTTAAACCTCTGCATTTCTAACTCTTTATCAGCTGGTTTCATTCGCCCATGTACTATACTCATCTGATATTTTGGTCTAGGAAAGTAGTGCAAAAGGTTTTCGTAACCTTCTTCCAAGTTTTTCAAATCAAGTTTCTCGGATTCTTCTATTAGAGGATAAACTACATAAATCTGACGACCTTTACCAATCTCTTTCTCAATAAACTTAATCAACTTGGGTCTTTTACTATCGTAAAAATGCAATGTTTTAATCTCCTTCCTGCCGGGAGGCAATTCATCTATTATTGAAATATCAAGATCCCCATAGAGAGTCATTGAAAGAGTCCTTGGGATAGGGGTCGCTGTCATCACCAGAACATGAGGTGGATATTTATTACCTTTCCTCCACAGTTTAGCCCTTTGTTTTACTCCAAACCGATGTTGTTCGTCAATTATAACAATTCCAAGATTTTTAAATATAACCCAATCCTCAATCAATGCATGAGTACCAATCAATATATCAATACTACCTTCACTTAATGAGTTTAATATTGAAGCTCTCTTTTTTCCTTTCACACTACCTGATAAGAATGCAATATTTATTCCCAATCCCGAAACCATTTTTTCAATTGAAAAAAAGTGTTGCTGAGCTAATATTTCTGTCGGAGCCATAAAGCAAGCTTGAAAATCATTATCAAGAGCCATCAGCACAACCATAAGAGCCACAATAGTCTTACCACTACCGACATCACCCTGAAGCAGTCTGTTCATATGAATTCCCCGTTTAAGGTCTATCCTAATTTCCTTTATAACCTTCTTTTGAGCTCCGGTAAGCTCAAATGGCAGTTTTTGTTCATAAAATCCATTAAAATATTTACCTAAGGATGAAAACTTATGGCCTATAAGTCTTTTTTTTCTACTTATTTTACTAAATAATAATCTCAACTGCAGGAAAAAAAGTTCCTCAAATTTCAATCTGTTTTCAGCCAATTTCAATTCGTTGCTATTTTTAGGAAAATGAATATAGAACAAGGCTTTTTTTGCAGATATAAGTTTTAATTCAGACAATAAATACTCAGGCAATGAATCCTTAATAATCTCATTTTGCAACACATACAGTAAGTTATATGTAAGTTTGGTAATAGCTCTCGAACTAAGACCATTTTTAGTTAGTTTTTCTGTGGAACTATAAACCGGTGATAATACCACATTTCGTTTTATTGCATCTTCATTCAACAATTCTATTTCAGGATGAACTATAGTTTTTTTACCATAACTCATTGAGACTTTACCATAAACAATATATTCTTGACCTTCTTTTAAGGAAGATTTGAGCCATTTTACACCTTGAAACCATATTAAATCGATATATCCTGTGTCATCTTTTAAGCGAGCTCCTAGTCTATTTCTTTTATTCTTTCCTCCAATAATTTCTTTTTCAATCAAAATTCCTTTTAGCTGAACTGAAATCCCATCTGCTAAAATATCTTTTATTTTAACAAAATGAGTCCTATCGGTATATCTGAATGGGAAAAAATAAAGGAGATCTTTGAAATATCTGATTCCCAATTCTGCCTTAAGTAATTCAGCGCGCTTTGGTCCAACCCCCTTGAGATATTCTATCCCACTATACAATATATTCTTCTCTTTTGCCAAATTATTATTTTAATTTTAAAAATATGGCTATCTTTTCACCATTTCCTCAAACTTTTCCAACACCCAACGCTTATCGGGAAAATTACCAGCCTGCTCAATCTCATTCTTTATTTTTTTCAAACCAATTTTATCCATATAACTAGAATTTAAAAGTTTTTTAACATACTTAATAAGCAATTTATAGTTTTTACGCCTATTGTCCGGGATAGTTCGTTTTTGCCTATTTAAAAATACATTAAAACTATCCAACAACGAAAATAAAGGTGTTATTTCTTCTAGTTCGTAATACGTTTTTATAAGCATATTTTTTGAACCTAGTTCATAAACAACATCATCAAACTCAACATCTCTTAAGTATTCTATTACTTTATAAAAATCTTCTTTGAAAAAATAAAGCCTGGCCAAATTATAAGCAACAGCGCTTTCTCTGTATATTTCATCTAGTTTATTTTTAAATTTATCTATAAATTGTTCTGCCCACTCAAAATCCTCAACTTTAGTAGCAACAAAAACTATATTTCTAAATCGGGTTGGAGAGATATGATTGTCTTCAATCAGCATATCATTTTGAAGCAGATCTTGATATAGAGTAAGCAACTCATGATAAAATTCAAAATGACCTGTATTTGCTTTCCGAATACAATAATTCAAAGCGGATTCATAAATATCCTGTGCTTCTTCTTTAGGAAACGACGATATATATCTGTCTATCAATATCTTTAATTTATAATAATGATCTATATTTTCATTATCAAAAGTGGTTAAATATATCTGATACCAGATTGCAATCGGCGGATAGTTTTCATACTCAATACGATCAACAAAGCCAATAATCTCTTCGATAAAGTTAAGCTCGATATCCAATTTATAGACTCGTTTCCAACTCAATAAAGTAGAATATAGTTTCAATTTTTCAGCGATATAAAAAACATCCAAATTCTCACCCATCTCTGCAATATTAAGCCAGTTGAATTTTTTTTTCTTTTTTGACTTCTTCTCAAACTCAGAAGTAAGATTAAATTTGTTCTTTTCAAAACCGTATTGATAATAATAGTAGTCAGAATTTCTGTCAATATGTCTTTTAGACAATCTTTCTGCAGTACTCAATACCGAATTGTATAATTTTAAAATCTTTTTTTTACTAATGTTTTCCAACAAATTATTTGCTATATTGAGGTTGTTCTGTTCATATATCTGTTGAGCAAGAAAACGTTCAAATAATCTAAGCAAATCCGAAGTATATTTCCTGAATTTATCATCATCATAACGAGTACCAGGTTCTATTTTGTCCCAAATATCATACTTAGAAATATCACCGCGTTTTTTCCCTTTAAGAAATGGTAGCAAATAATTGAAATACTTCAATATTCTCTCATTTTGATTAAAATAAGGAGAATTGACAAATTTATAAAAACTGTTCAATTCATAAACAGAAAGATATTCTAAAGCAGTATATATTTTTGACCTCTTCAATGCTTTTTATTATTTTAATTCACAAATTTACAAATTTTAATCGAATTTTTGCAGCATTTTGCGTCAATATCCCATCATATTAATATAAAATCATATATATATAGATATTTTTCTAATTATTATTTTGAAAATATATAAAAAAGTTATACATTTGTACCCAAGAATACCAAAATTAAAACAACACCATGAATAAGAAAAATAATATTGTTTTAATCTTATTGCTGTTTCTAGGGATTTCATTGAGTTCAAATGCTCAAAATCTCCCCTATAAACACTATAAAATATTACGAGGAGATTCGCTGAGTTTCCAATTGAAAGGCAATGGATACTCTCCTGATGATATTGTCACTCCTAAATATGGTGAAATCCCTATAGGTACGTATGTGTCGGGAACGAATAATACTGTATGGAACATGCAGTATTGGCCTTATCCCGATTCGAATTTTGTAGGTACTGATCATGCTGTCATTGAATACAGAGGAAACCCTGGCTCTAGCGAATTGGATTGGCCAATAAAAATAATTAAAATTGATTTTGAGATTGTAAACTCAATTTTATCAGCAAAAAACGATTTCTACAATGTAAATACCAATTCAACCGGCGACACGCTTGATATTCTAATTAACGATTCCACATCAGCAGACACCTTGAATTTGGATGAAATAATGAATGTAAAGAATGGAACTGTTTCAATTATAGAAAACGGCAAGGTAGTTTTCATCCCTCAAAATGGATTTAAAGGAATTGCTCATTTTAATTATAAAATATCGGATGAATTGCAATCAACTGAGATTGGTAATGTAATAATAAATGTACAAGATGAGTTCTCAACACCGGATACTCTTTCTTATTATGTAACAAATACTAATTTTGTTTCTATTATAGCCAACAATAAAGGATTTGCTTCCGTTGACGATAATATGCCTAAAATAGGAGATTTGGATTTCTCTAATGATCCCGAAATTATTTATACACCCCATGTTGATTCAACAGGTACAGATCAATTTAAGATAGCTCAAGACCAAGACACAATAGTCATTAATATTGTTGTAGTAGAAGGCAAAGAAGACGGGAACGCAATAGTTGACGACAAAGTATATACAGCGATAAATACCGATGTCACTTTTAATGTGAAGGATAATGACTATAAGAAAAATTACTGGAATTTGACCTACACTCAACCGGCAAACGGAAGTTTGCAATATAATGGTCAAGCGGAATTTACATATACTCCAAATAATAATTTTTATGGATTTGACGAATTTACTTATACTGTACAGTTGTCTTTTCAGCTTTACCAAACGGCAACAGTTAGAATATTAGTTGACAATTTTAAACCGGTTAGTACAAAGCCATATGCTTTAAACACATCGAAAAATAGTGAAGTTGTACTCAATTATAAAATCCCAATTGAGGGATATTCATTCAACCTAGTTTCAGCTCCCCTAGATGGTATTGTTAACATTTATCCTGACTATGACACAGTTTACGTAAATTGTAGTGATATTGTAGGTACAAATCTGATTGTATATACTCCCAATGATGATTTCACAGGAAATGACAGATTCGAAATAGAATATTGTCCACCTAACAGTAGCTGTCAGCTAATCAAAGTGGATGTTAATGTACTAGAGGAAGCATCTGATACTGTTTGTCCATGTGCATCTTACAAATGTGTATGGCCTGGAGATGTCGACAATAACGGAATAGTAAATATGAACGATCTTCTTCCTTTAGCCTATTACATAGGACAATCTGGACAACCAAGAGATATCCAAACAACAAATTGGCTAGGGCTAAATACCGATGATTGGTCAGAATTTCAAAATGACAATGGTTATAATCTAAAACATGTTGATGCCAACGGTGATGGTGTGATAACCGAAACCGATAGTTTGACAATTCTAAACCATTATAACAATGTGCATAATCTGTACAACAATGTTTCCTTAGAGAAACCTCAGTTCCCGATAGATTTAATTTTTTCACAAGACACATTTGAAGTAGGTGATACGGTACAAATCCTTATTTCAGTCGGTGATACAGAATCACCTGCCAGAGATATTAATGGAATATTTTACACATTACAATTTGATCCTGCCAAAGTGGATTCTGCTTCAATGCATCACAAATTTCTACTTGATTCATGGTTGGCAAATGGGAGTACCTCACTACAACTTCAAAAAGAATATCAAGACGGTCAACTGGATGCTGTTTTTTCCAGAATCAATCCGAATAGCATATCAGGAGTAGGATTTATTGCTAAATGTGATTATATCGTTGAAGATGATTTGGATGGTTCCAGAAATCCATTTACGGAAAGCGTCACATCAACCACTTTGGGACTTGCAAATATCTCAGGAATGACAGGCGCAGGAGAAAGGATAAACTTCCCTGAAGTACAAAAGACAATCTACATTAAAAACAGGAGTGTTAAGCCTTTGAAATCGACTTTGGAGCTTGATGTATATCCAAATCCGGCTTTCAATTCAATAAAACTTTCATGTAATAATAATATTTCAAGCTATAGAGTTTACAATTCATTGGGTATGTTGCAATTTTCAGATAATGCACAAGGTTCAACAGTCGAAAGATTAGATGTATCTTCGTTAAATAATGGTGTTTATTTTATTGAAGTGACGACTGAAACCCATGAAAAGATAATAAAGAAAATAGAAATTTTAAAATGATTTAACTTGTTTAAATTTTGGTATCTAAAAAGCTGTTGTGAAAATATAACAGCTTTTTTTATATAATCATTTAAAATGTTATTTTTGTTCTCTTGATAATAAAACCTAGGAAAATTGGTAAAAGCAGATAAAAAGAACGTACAAAAGTTAACCCCTTTGATGACTCAATATCAACAAATCAAGACTAAACATCCTGATGCTATTTTACTTTTCAGAGTGGGAGACTTCTACGAAACTTTCGGGCAAGATGCAATAAAAACCTCGAAAGCTCTAGGAATTGTTTTAACATCTCGGAATAATGGGGGTAGTGATTTGGAACTGGCTGGTTTCCCCTATCATTCGCTTGATTTATATCTACCAAAGCTAGTCAAGTCAGGTTTTAGAGTAGCGATTTGCGAACAATTAGAGAAACCATCCAAACAAAAAAAAATAGTAAAAAGAGGCGTAACAGAAGTTGTGACTCCGGGCATAAAAACAGATGAAAAACTACTTGAGTACAAGGACAATAATTATTTGGCATCTATTCATATCACACCTAAAGATGAATGGGGAGTAGCGTTCCTTGATATATCAACAGGAGAGTTTTTAGTTTCCCAAGGTGATAAAAATACAATTGAAAAACTTATTCAAAACTTTGAGCCTTCTGAAATAATTTATTCAAAATCGCACAAAAAACAATACGAGAAAACTTTTGGAACAAGATTTTATACATACCCTATTGACGAATGGGTTTATACTTATGATTTTAGTCGTGAGAATCTTTTAGAACATTTTGAAGTATTATCTCTAAAAGGATTTGCTATTGATGATCTGAAATCAGCACAAATAGCTGCAGGTTCAGTACTTCACTATCTTAACAGTACTGAAAACAAAAACCTTAAGCATATAAATACAATCCAAAGAATATATGATGAAAAATATATGTGGCTTGATAGGTTTACCATAAAAAATCTCGAATTAATATACCCACAGTACCATTCAGGTACAGCATTAATATCTGTCATAGATAAGACCACTTCACCAATGGGAGCAAGACTACTAAAAAAGTGGATTTTACTTCCGTTGATTTCTACAAATGCAATAAACCAAAGGCTTGATATCGTGGAGTATTTTTTTAATAACAATTATGATGGAGAAGATATAAATCTATACCTAAAAAAAATTGGCGATTTAGAGCGTTTGATATCAAAAGTCTCATTAGGAAAAATAAACCCTAGAGAACTATTGATGCTCAATAGAGGTTTGAAAGCTCTTGTTCATATCAAGGATATTTTAAGCAAAGCTAAAAACAACCATTTAAATGCTCTTGGAGAACAAATAGTACTTTGTGATAAAATAAGAGACAGGATAAACAAAGAAGTAAATGAGGAGGTTCCTGTCTCAGTCGCAAAAGGAGGGGTAATCGCAAATGGTGTAAATGAAGAGCTAGACGAACTAAGACACTTAATAAACAACAGCAAAGATGTATTAAACGGTATCTTGATTAGAGAGAGAAAAAAAACAGGAATTGAAAAGTTAAAAATCAATTTCAATAATGTTTTTGGCTATTTCCTCGAAGTTACTCATAAATACAAGGATATGGTTCCGGATGAATGGATAAGAAAACAAACTTTGACAAACTCTGAACGATATATCACTCCGGAACTAAAAGAACTTGAAACTAAAATTTTAAATGCTGAAGATAAAATTCAGACATTAGAAGAAAAGTTATTTCAAGATATTGTAATGGATTTAATGAATTATATAGCTCCAATCCAACTAGATGCACATATTTTATCCCAAATTGATGTACTTATATCATTTGCAACTATTGCATACAAATACAGATACTGCAAACCGGCAGTTGACGAATCATTTATGATTGACATTCGCGAAGGAAGACACCCCGTCATTGAACAATTCATGGAACCCGGAGAAAATTATGTCCCAAATGATATATACATGAACAATAATGATATGCAAATAATGATGATAACAGGCCCAAATATGTCGGGTAAATCCGCCATTTTAAGACAAACAGCATTAATTACTTTATTGGCTCAAATTGGTTCTTTTGTCCCTGCTTCTTCAGCTACGATTGGTATTATTGATAAGTTATTCACAAGAGTAGGCGCATCAGACAACATATCTAGTGGTGAATCTACATTTATGGTCGAAATGAATGAGACAGCAAATATATTAAATAATATTTCCTCAAGAAGTTTGGTTTTGCTTGACGAAATTGGAAGGGGCACTAGCACTTATGACGGTATCTCCATAGCATGGGCATTAACTGAGTTTTTGCATGAAAATCCAAAAGCAAATCCTAAAACACTCTTTGCAACTCACTATCATGAACTCAATGAATTGGAACCAAAATTTGAAAGAATTAAAAATTTCAATGTCTCCACAAAAGAAATAGGAAACAAAGTGATTTTTCTCAGAAAATTAGTAACCGGTGGCAGCCAACACAGTTTTGGTATTCATGTGGCAAGAATGTCAGGAATGCCAAGAATGATAATAGAAAGAGCTTATGAAATACTCGAACAACTCGAAAAAAAAATGAGGGACAATACAGATGGAGAAAATATAGGCAAAAAACTAAAAACTTTATCTCACCAAAATGTGGTTCAATTGAGTATTTTTGATAAAGTAGACGAAACAGCGGGGCTGTTAAAAAAGGAATTATTGGAAATAGATCTTAACTCAATGACCCCAATAGATTGTATGCTAAAACTTAATCAGCTAAGAAATATCGTAGAGGATGAAGATTAAAACTAACACTAATCATATGCTGTTGACCATCCTTCTTGCATCTCTAAAAGCTTGGAGTCTATCCATTTTTTTGACTCATTCATTAGTATAAATGAATTGTCGCTAACAATGGGGAGGCCAATTGAAACTCTAACTTTAGTAATGCATTTCCCAAACTGTTTAATAAATTGTAACCCGGATGAAGTACCTTCTGTCCACAAATCGTTTATGGAATAGTATTCTTGAGCTATTGGGACAACGGGAAACCCATGTTTGGCGGCTTCTTCAAATGCTCCCTTACTAAATCCTGCCGTTGTTTTCAAATTATTAACAGTCCCCTCGGGATATATCAATACATTATAACCGCTTTTGAGTAAATGAACTATTGAATCTCTTGTAGCCTGTCTACTGCTTTTATTGTCTCTAACGACAAAAAATACTCCCGTCAATTCAGCTGAATATCCAAGTATTGGTATATCGCGCACTTCCGCTTTTGAAAGTGCGTAAACATCAAGATACTTCATTGTTATAAAAAAATCGAGCAAGCCTCTATGGTTAGATACATAAAGGGTAGGTTTATTATTTTTCACGCCTTCTATTGTATCAGTAAAACCTAATAAAGGGTTAATTATTTTCAAAAAAATCCTTCTTAACTTAAAACCGCTTTCAGGAGTGTGTTTAAAAATTGTTTTTATTCCTATTATATACCCCCCTAACATGATTACCATCAATAATACCATTACAATCAGTCGCAAACCACCACAAAAATACCTAATTATTATCATTACTTTTCTTATCTTTGTTGTACTGTTCAATAATCATACCATCAGAAAGCCCCATTTTGGGAACGAATATCTCATTAATACCTGAAATTTTCATTATCCTAATATAAATCTCTGACGCAGGAATTATAACATCAGCTCTGTCGGGTTTAAGCCTTAGTTTATCAACCCTTTCTTGCAGAGAAAAAGATTTCAAATATTGCAATGTTGCTTCAATTTCCGAAAGAAGAATAGGTTCGAGATATCTTTTTCTGGCTAATTGAGATATCTTATTAATATTACCACCTGTACCAATTGCTGACATTCTACCACAGCTTTTGATATTTACTTCAATCCATTCTTCTATTTCGTTCCAAATATTTTTGTTTACTTTATTTTTAAGAAGCCTTAATGTGCCGATTTTGAAAGATTTTGATTTTTTCTTTTCCCCGTCAGCAAAAACTGTTAGTTCAGTACTTCCTCCACCTACGTCGATCAACAAAAACGGTCTTTCTTTCACTAATCCGGAAATATTGAATGAACTAAATATCAATTCAGCTTCTCTATTCCCATCGATAATTTCAAGATTCAACTTCGTTTTATCTTTTATTTTCAATACAATATAGTCTTTATTTTTTGCTTCTCTCATAGCTGATGTAGCATATGCTTTAATATCATCAATATCGTAAGCTTTTGCTAAAAGTCTAAATCCCTTGAGGCTAAAAATAAATTTCTTCAATTTTCCCTTGCTTATGATTCCATTGGCGAATACATCCTCACCTAATCTCAATGGCACTCTAACTAACTGAATATGTTTAACAACTTCGTGTCCATCTTTGGAAACAACATATCCTATAAGCATTCTTCCGGCATTTGTGCCTATATCAATTGCAGCATAATACTTTCTCATCTATTAAATTTTTATGCAAATATAAGAAGTTTCCTATTTTTGTAGTAAATTTGAGCTTTATAGATATTTTTCTATCCATTTAAAATGAAAATATGGATATTTTTTCTTAAACATCGGTTTATTAAATATGTTATGGCTATGAAACTAAATGTAACCTCAGAAATTAATGAGTTAAAGAAAGTTATTATTCATCATCCTGATGAAGGATTGGAGAGAATCTCACCTAAAAAGGCCGAACAGCTTCTTTTCGATGACATAATCTATTTACCTTTAATGCAAAAAGAGCATAAGGTATTTGCAGATATCCTTAAGATATTTTTAGGTAAAAATAATGTTATTGACACGGAAATATTGCTTGAGGAAGCATTGGATTACTCTTCTATATTCAAGGAAAAATTAGTGGCTGATATTATAAAATTTGAAGAACTTCCCAATAAATTTAAGAGTATCATGCTTGAGATGAGCAATAATAAGCTTAAAGAATTGCTTATTACAGGTTATTATAAAAAAGAGCATATGTATTTATTTGATGCAATTCCGAATTTTATCTTCACTCGTGATATTGCAGTTACTATTAAGGATTATATTCTAATAACAAAAGCGGCAAAAGACGCTAGGCATCGTGAAAATTTATTAGCCCGATTTATATTTAAGTCTCACCCTATGTTTTTGGATACAAGAAAAGACAAAAAAATAATAGATCTAAACAGGATCAACCAGTTTCCTCCATCTCATAAAGCTGAAGCGGTATCCCTAGAAGGAGGAGATGTTATGATAATTAACAATGACTATTTATTAATTGGTCAAAGTGAAAGGACATCAGCTCATGCGATTAGTTTGCTAAAAGATTATCTTTTCAAAAAAGCGGTAATTCCCAATATTGTAGAAATTGTTATTCCTAGAGAAAGGAATTTCATGCATTTGGATACACTATTCACACAGATAGATTATAATGATATCGTAGCTTTTAAACCAATTATTTTTGATGGTATTGGTTCATATGTAAAAGTCTATAACAAATCCGGCAAAATTACAGAATATTCATCTGTAAAAGAACTATTTTTAAAGGAGATAAACCCAAATATGAACTTTATATTTGGAGGAAAGGGAGAATATCCATATCAAGAGAGAGAGCAATGGACTGATGGTTGCAACCTAGTCACAATCAAGCCGGGAGTAGCTATCACTTATGATAGAAACAGTAAAACAGCAGAAGCATTAGTGGAGGCGGGATATAGTATTATGAAAGCTGAAGAATTGATAAAAAAAGTCAAAAGCAAAAAAATAGATATCCATAAAATAGAGAAAACTATTATCACTCTTCCTTCGACTGAATTATCTCGTGGTAGAGGCGGTTCGCATTGTATGACTTGTCCAATTTCAAGAAAATAATATGTATTCATATAAATTCAAACACAGAATAAGATATGCAGACACGGATCAAATGGGATATGCATATTATGGAAATTATCCAAAGTATTATGAAATAGGAAGAGTAGAATTAATAAGATCTCTAGGCTTTTCATATAAAAGCTTTGAAACGGAATTGGGCGTAATGCTTCCTGTAGTAAACATGGAAGCAAGATACATAAAGCCGGCCTTTTATGATGATGAGATTACTATTGAAACCCAATTGATGGAAATACCAAGTAAAATGATTACGTTTTATCACAAAATATACAATGAAAAAGAAGAACTTATAAACAAAGGTATAGTAAAACTATTTTTTATAGATATGAAAACAAATTCACGAGTTTCCGCTCCTGAAATTTTAATCGAAAAATTAAAAATCTATTTTGAGTAATTATTTTGAAAATAAATGGTATAAGTTTTTAAAGCTTCCGGGTATTAAAAATGGCATAAATTGGGCAAAACGAACAACTTTGCCCGGGTTTGACGGGGTTTCCATTTACCACTCGCTCACTTTTGTATATAAGGAGGCGCTCAAGGACGATATTATGATGAGAGCAAAAGCAATGTCTTTTAGCTTTTTTCTGGCTATTTTTCCGGGGATTATATTTTTATTAACCTTGATCCCGTATTTGCCCTTCACTGAATACTATGTTGAAACATGGAAATCATCATTAAGCAATTTGCTACCAAAACAGGCAGAACAATATATTTTTGGAATGATGGACAGTTTAGGACTAAAAACGAGGGTTGGGTCACAGATTATTTCTGTCTTTTTAATGCTTTATTTTACATCCAACGGAGTATCTTCAATGCTAGCTAGCTTTAGCAAATCTTACAGATCTACATTTAAACGAAGAAACTATTTTCAACATAAGTTAAGAGCCTTAGAAATAACATTTTTATTATTTATCCTCCTGATTTTGTCCACAGGATTAGTAATTCTAGGCAATACTTGGTTAGAGCTTTTATTTGACAAACTAAATCTAAGTAGCTTTTATATTATTACAATAGAGTTCTTGAGATGGATTGTAGTCGTATTATTATTTTACTCGATCATTTCAATGCTTTATAGATATGGTCCGGCAATGAAAAAGAAGATAAAATTCATGAGTCCGGGAGCAGGTGTTGCTACATTTTTAGCTATTGCCAGTTCGGTGGGTTTTTCATATTACGTAAATAATTTTAGCAGATACAATGAAATATATGGGTCTTTGGGCGCTATTATCATAACAATGGTTTGGATTGAAATCAATTCGATGGCCTTGATTGTCGGTTACGAATTGAATGCTAGTATCGCGGTAAATAGAGACTTAGGTTTTAAAATAGATGATAAAAACAAATCAGATGAATAAAAATCCACTTCTAAGGTACATTGTTTTGATAATAGTTTAAAAAAAATGCATATCTTTGCAACAAATTCCATTGTAATATCATCATTAGTCAAGATAAAGGTTCACTACATATGTAAATCACCTTATTTTTGTTTATATTAGTTTTTATTTAATTAGAATATTCAATAGTAAATTTATGGCTTCAAGAAAATCAACAAACAATGTAATATCAATAGCAATTATTGCTATCGTTCTTCTATTAGGAACATCGGGATATTTATGGATACAAAATAATAATCTTAAAAGAGATCTGACCAAATACGACAATGAAATTAAGGTTTTTACTCAGACTCAAGCTAAGTTGGAAAAGGATTATAATCTCGCAATAAGTAGTCTGGATGAATTAAAAGGGGATAATTTGGAATTAAACAAATTGATAGAAAATCAAAAAGCAGAATTAGCACAACAGAAAAACAAAATCAGTTCATTGATATGGAAATCAAAGAAACTAAAAGAGGCTAAAAAAGAAATCACTAACTTAAAAAACCAAGCACTAGCATATATTCAAAAAATTCAAGACCTTAAAGAGCAAAATATTGTTTTGACCGGTGCTAACCAGAGACTTCAAAAGGATAAAAGTGAACTAAACGACAAATTAAGCTTGAGTACAACCCAATTAGCACAAAAAGAAGAAGAAAATGATTCTTTATTAACGGTTAAACAAAAACTTGAAAAAGATAAAAGAAAACTTTTATTCAAGACAAACAAAGCATCTGTCATTAGAGTTGGTGATATTTCAGTAAAAGGATACCTACTGAAAAGTAATGGGAAATATTCAAGAAGGAGAAAAGCAAAGAATATTGAATTATTGAAAGTTTGCTTCAATATGGAAAAAAATGAAATTACAGATATTGGAGAAGAAATTTTCTATGTAAGATTAATCGCCCCTGATGGCAATACGGTATATGAAGAAAAAGCCGGATCAGGAATATTGACAAAATCTATAGATGCTACGAAAATGAAATACACAAAAAAGTATAATGTTGACTATTCAGGACAGGAAGAAAATATATGTCTGATTTTAAATAAAGACTTTCCATTAAAAAAAGGCAGATACAAAGTAGAAATTTATAATAAAGGTTATTTGGCAGGTTCAGACAGCTTCAAATTGAAATAATAATGATTAATAGTAATTGGAAAAATACGAAAACAGATAGTCGTTTGATTTTTTCTTTAAAAAAAGCTGCTTTGGTAGCTGCTATCATTTCTGTAGCAGCTTATTTGTTTGTCTATTTGGCTGATTATAATTTGAGCACAAGTAAAGAGACCTTTGGACTTGTTTTATTCTTAGTAATGTTTCTTTATAAGTTTGTGAGAAACTATTTTTTTGTTTGGCCAAAAAATGAATCAAATCAATAAAAGTTAATTTAATATTAATTTATTCTATTTTAAGTGATTTATTAACCCAGACCTACTACGGCAAAGAACCTTTTAAATGGATATATTGTTCTAGATTCAAGAGATCAAAATATTTTTTTTTACAAATACACAAAATATGATGGAAATAGCAATAATAGCCCACAATGGCAAAAAACCGGAAATGGTGAAATTCATAATGGATCATGTAAATATACTAAAAAACAAAAAAGTAAAACTAATTGCTACAGGAACAACCGGAAAATATGTGGAAGAAAGTGGTTTGGCTGTAAATAAATTTCTATCCGGTCCTCAAGGTGGTGATGCTCAAATAGCGGGAAGGGTCGCAGAGGGAAAAACTAAGATGGTAATATTTTTTAGAGACCCAATGGATAAGCATCCTCATGAACCCGATATATCAATGTTAATGAGAATTTGTGATGTACACAATATACCATTGGCAACAAATCCGGCGACTGCAAAGTTATTATTAAAAGCCCTTGCTTGTTAATAATTATTAAACAATCAATACTATGAAAAATATAATTTTTCTTTTAGTTATTATTTTGTTTCTTTTACAATCCTGCATATGCAATAAAAACAAGTATTCAAATACTTCAAATAAAGCTTCACTTGAAGAAGTAGCAAAACATCAATTTGGAGATGGCTTTAAAATAATCTATAACAATACAAAGGAATACGCTTTAATCACCAAAAGTCATAAGGAGTTGACACAACCCATACCCGATTTAATGTATTCCGTTTATTCCCTCAAAACAAAAGAGAATATAATCTCAGATACCTTAACAGCCGGAGATGTTTATTGGCTCAATGATTTTGTAATTAGAGCAACAATAAGAGAACAAAAGGCAGAATCAAGAAGAAGAATGTACACTTATGATGTAAAATCACAAGAATTTATCTTAGATTGATTGTATATTTGTATATTAAACGCAATGTTTTGTCTAAATTAATCCTAAAATCAAGTTTTACTTATTACCTTTATCCAATCAATTAAATAATCACCTAAAATCACATTAATATGGAAATTCATAGACAAAATAATAGAGAAGAATTCTCAATAAACCCAAAATCAATTACAAGACTCATTATCTTTGCCGTAATAGCATTTGTTATTTTTTTAATATTGACCAGTACAACTTTTTTAACAATCAAACCGGGAGAAAAAGGTATCATTTTTAAAAGATTTGCCGGAGGATTAGAAAAAGACAATATTTATAGTGAAGGATTTCATATAATAGCTCCTTGGAACAATATGTATATTTATGATGTTAGAGTAAAAGAAGCTTTTGAAAAGATGGAAGTACTATCCAAAAATGGATTAAATATCAAGATTGAGCTTTCTTACCGATATTATCCTTTAGCAGAAAAGATTGGTTACCTCCATGAAAAGGTTGGGAAAAACTATCCCGAATATATTATAAAGCCTGAAATCAGATCATCAACCAGAGAAGTGATAGGCAAATACTTGCCTGAAGAGTTGTATTCAACTAAAAGAGAGGCTATACAGGATGAGATATTCAAACAAACAAGTGATGCTTTAAAAGAGAAGTATATCGTTCTTGATGCTGTATTAATCAGAGAAGTTTCCTTACCGCAAACATTAAAAAATGCCATAGAGAACAAACTTAAACAAGAACAAGAATCATTGGAATATGAATATAGACTTGAGAAAGAAAGAAAAGAAGCTGAACGGAGAATAATTGAAGCTCAAGCTAAAGCAGAAGCAAACAATATCCTAAATCAAAGTTTAACTGATAAGATACTTAGAGATAAAGGGATAGAGGCGACAATTAAACTTTCAGAGTCACCAAATGCAAAAACAGTAATCATAGGTAGTGGAAAAAATGGAATGCCTTTAATACTAGGTCAATAAAAAAACTACCATTTAACGATAGAAAATAGTTCAATAAATCAATTTATTTTGACTATTTTATATCAATCAATTGTATAAGGCAAAAAAGAGAGGTTGAAAATCAACCTCTCTTTTTTCCAGCAAAAATTTATTTGTTGTAAACAGATTCCTTACCGTATTTTTTTGCCAATAAATAGTAGAAAATAGCTCTATACTTATTCCTATTTGAGCTACCCATTTGTGCACATACATCTTTTACAGCAGCCATCATTTTATCTTGAGATTCTTTGCATCCCAACTTTTTAACTAAAAAGTTATCAACAACTCTCTGCAACTCAGAATCATCTGAACAAGAAACAGTTGATGCATCTTTATTATAAATTGATGGACCTAAACCAACCGTAACTTTAGTTAAAAAATCCATGTCAAAGTCAATGCCCATTTTTTTAAAAGAATCAGCATATTTTGCAATTAAATCATCTCTTTTACTCATTTTTAATTATTTTAAGAAGTTTTATAAATACAATTTCGATACAAAGCTATAGTATTTTTTTTAATTTAAAAAATTATTTAACATTTAAACTCCTGAAACGGCTTTGCTTAAATAAAATATCAATTCATTTGAAAATAAATGATTCCAAACTTTTAATTTCTTTATCGTTAAAATTTGGCAGATAATTGGACAAAATTGCATTCTTTACTTAAATTTGCCGTTAAATGGAAACCTTACAAAATCTAGATCATATAATATTTCATTGGATAAATCATGATATCAGTAATGTCTTTTTTGATTACTTCTTTACATTTATTCGCAATAAAGTGGTTTGGCTACCACTTTATCTTTTCCTGATTGCATTTTTTATATTTAACTTTAAAACTAAGGGCATAATAATTATTTTAATAGCATTTGTTACAATAGGAATTGCAGATTTCACAAGTTCTTCATTAATCAAGCCGGCTGTCGAAAGGTTAAGACCCTGCAATGATGTTGCTTCTAATCCGAAGATTATATCAAGAGTTACTTGTGGGAGTGGGTACAGTTTTCCTTCATCACACGCTACCAATCATTTTGCAATTGGTATCTTTTTCTTTTTAATATTTTTAAAAATCTCTAAAAAATTTGCATATTTTTTTCCTATTTGGGCATTATTGATATCTTTTGCTCAAGTATATGTAGGAGTTCATTACCCTTTTGATATCTTAACCGGAATATTGATAGGTTCATTGATCGGATACCTGGAATACAAATTTTTCAAACAAATTGAGAGTAAATATTTTAAATAAATACAACTTGAGTCATGAAAAAAATTGTACTAACCGGCCCTGAATCCACAGGAAAATCAAACCTAGCAAAAGCGTTATCTAAACACTTCAAATCACCTATTGTAGATGAATTTGCTGTTGAATATTTGGATATGACTCATGGTAGATATGATTATAAGGACTTAGTGAAAATAGCAAAGGGACAGATCAAGAAAGAAGATGAAGTTACAGAAAACAACAATTCAAATTTGATTATTATAGATACTGATTTAATAACAATAAAGATTTGGTCCAAAGTGAAATACAAAAAAGTAAATCGTTGGATAATGGAAGCTATTAGAGCTAGGAATTACGATCTTTATTTACTATGCAAACCCGATATCCCTTGGGAGTTTAGTGAATACAGAGAAAACCCTAACGATAGAGACCGGCTTTTTACATTTTATGAAAAAGAGCTCAGACGATATAAAAAAAACTACATAACAATAGAAGGTTTAAAACAAACCAGAATTGAAAATGCAATCAAAGCGATTGACAATCTAAGGGACAAATAATAGATTACATCCCCTTATATCGCTTTCATCTGTTCTGCCCAACACTTCAAATCTACCATTCCCCAACTCTCTTCCCAAATCATCCGTTGATAAAAAGCTACAGCTGTCTATATTTGCTAAATCAACTATATTTATTCTCCCTTGTCGACCTACATCAACATAAGAAAACGGATCATAGATATCAGCAAACAAGAATTTCATGGTTTTAGATGCGCTAAAAACACCATTTCCTTTGGAATAAGACTGAGATAATAATTCTGTCATTCCATACTCTGAATGAATTTCATTTACTGAAAAAGCTTTTTTCAATATCTCGTGAACTTGCTGTCTGGGTAGTTCTTTCCTTCTCCCTTTCATCCCTCCTGTTTCCATAATTATTACTTCATTAATTGGTTTTCTTACCAATTCAGCCATTTCCAGCAATGCATAAGTTACTCCAATCAATACAATTTGTTTTCCCCCTTTATACTCTCTGATATCTTTTAGCACTTGATTATAATCATAATTAAAAAATTTTCCACTACTATTACTAATAAAATCATTTACCATATAAATAAGCGAAGAGCCTTCTTTTTCCATATATGAAGGCAATAAAGCTAAAAAATAATATTTATTTAATTTACCATAAGACTCTTCAAAAAGATATTTGGCATTAGAAATATATAATTCTAAATCATATATGTGATGTTTTGAAGGTATTGAACCGGTAGTGGTACTACTTTCAAAAACTATATTCGATATCCAATCACCGGATTTAACCGCATGATTTTTATACAAAGACACCGGCAGAAAGGGAATTTCTTCAAGTGTAGTTACATTTTCAATATCGGTATTTAAATAATTTAAAAACGAATTATATACAGGATTAAAACGGGATTGAAATCTAAATAAATCCAGTGCTAATTCATCAAACGACATAGTATTATTGTGTAAAAAACCAATGTATTTAGTATATAATTCTTTTCTTTTAAGCATAAAATCTCTAAATCTAATATCAAAGCAATCAAAAAAGCATATTTTCGTTATAAAATAAACACAAAGTTAGCAAGTGAAATATATTATCATATCTTATTACCTCTTTTTTTTAATGCTGATCACATCATGCACAAAAAATCCTCACTATCCGATAGAGCCTGTTTTAAAATTTGTCAAACTTGACAAAAGTACACTTATCCAAGGAGATTTGAATACTGATTCAATTACTATTTTTTTAAAATTTACAGATGGCGATGGTGACATCGGGTATGACACAAAAGATTCTCTTCAAAATCTCTTTGTGATCGATAGTCGTACCGGAAATTTTGCAGAAAGAATAAAAATCCCGGAATTGCCTAATACCGGACTAAGTAACGGTGTCTCAGGAGAAATCGAATTACTAATTTATACAACATGTTGTCTGTTTGACGATAATATTCCACCTTGTGCTGTTGTGGATGGAATCCCCACAGACACTCTTACATACAAAATTTTTATGGTAGATAGAGCCAATCATTCAAGTGACACAGTTGAAACAACACCAATAATACTAAGATGTGAATAAGCTCAGCATTTTGTGGTATCATTTTTGCATGATTTAATCTTATTCAGAATTATCAAAACACATTGTAATGAGTAGGTTAAAAGAAAGCGAATTGATATTGACAGATGACGGAAGGATATACCATTTAGGTTTACATCCGGAAGATTTAGGAGATTACATAATTACTGTCGGCGATCCTAAAAGAGTAGAAAAGGTAAGTAGACATTTTGATAAAATTGAGCTTAAAAATCAAAAAAGAGAATTTGTTACACACACTGGAATGCTTGGCAAAAAAAGGCTATCAGTCATCGGAACAGGAATTGGTCCTGACAATATTGACATAATGATCAATGAAATAGATGCCTTGAAAAATATTGATTTTGAAACAAGAAAAATTAAAAAGGAATTTCAAAAACTACATATAATAAGAATGGGCACCTCTGGTTCTGTCAGAAAAGAGATACCTGTAGATTCGATAGTGGGTGCAACTCATGGTTTAGGCTTAGATGGATTACTGAATTTTTATTCCTACAAAAAAAATGGTTTTCAAAAGAGATTTGAGGTTCATTTAAAAGAAGAAATTCCTGATTTATATCAGATATGCATCCCATATATTTTTGAAGGAAGTGACTATCTTGTTAATAACATATGCAACGAATTTAAAACAGGAATCACTATGACTGCAGGTGGATTCTATGGACCCCAGGGAAGACAATTAAGAATTGAGCAAAAAACAAGAGTTATTATTGATGAATTAGTTCGATTTGAATTTGAAAAATTAGTTTTTACAAATTTCGAAATGGAAACTTCCGCAATATACGGGCTATCAAAATTATTAGGACACGAAGCACTTTCTGTCAATGCAATCATTGCAAACAGACAAAACATGACATTTAGCAAAGATCCATACGCTACAATTGATAGAATGATAATTAAAACTTTAGAAAAAATTGATGCACTTTAAGAATCGCTTACTAATATTGAATTAAGTAATCGCTTAGTATATTCGTGCTTAGGCCTCACAAAAACACTTTCTACAGAACCTTGTTCTACGACTCTTCCTTTTTGTAAAATCAGTATTCTATTACAAAAATAGCGGCTTATTTCTAAATCATGTGTAATAAATATATAAGTAAGATTTAGTTCATTTTTGAGCTTAAGCAATAGTTGCAAAATTTTATATTGCATTTTTTTATCCAAAGAAGAAATGCTTTCATCAAGGACAATCAAGCGAGGAGATACAGCTAATGCACGTGCTATAGATACTCTTTGTCCTTCGCCCCCTGATAATTGCCTAGATTTCTTGGATAAAACATCTTTTGATAGATCTACAACACTTAAAAGCCATTTCAACTTTGAATTGACACTCTCTATAGAGTTATTTACTCTTTTATTAGCAACAATAGCCTCAACCAGAAGGCTTTTGACATTTAAAGATGGGTTCAGTGAGCTAAGTGGATTTTGAAATACTACCTGAACATCATTGTAGAAATAATTATTGGCTTTAGCAAAATCCAATGACTTGCCCATAAATATTACACTACCTGAATCTTTTGGTATCAAATCTAATATCGATCTGGCAATTGTTGATTTGCCACTTCCTGACTCACCAATTATGCCAAATACATCTCCCCTCATAACTTCAAAACTTACCTTGTCCAATACTCGAAACAATTTATTTTGTGAAAATATTTTTTTCCCTCTACTTAAAAATGTCTTAGTTAAATTTTTAACTTCCAATAGCTTTCTCTCATTCCCGCTTTTTATAATTGATTTATCACTCTGAGACTCTCTCTTAGAAACTAACTTTTCATTTTGCACATTAGGCTGCTCAAAAAAAACATTTTTTTTATAACTTCCTTTAATCTTTCCCGCTTCCAACAAAACAATTTCATCTGAAATATATCTAACAGCCTCCAAATCGTGACTTATATACAAAATACTTATCCCATATTTATTTTTTACCTTTAATAAAAAATCCAAAACTTCCTTTTTTGAAATTGCATCTAAATTTGTAGTGGGTTCATCAGCGACAATTAATCGAGGATTAGAAACAAGAGTTGCCAAAATACTAATCTTCTGTAATTGACCTCCTGAAAGCATATACGGATAATAGAAAAACAATCTACGTTCAATACCTAATTCGGTAAACAAATTAAGAATGAAGTTTTCCGCATTTTCGGTTGCAGATACTCGATTGAATTCCAATACCTCAATTATTTGTTCCCCACAGCTTTTGGAAGGGTCAAATGAAGTAAAAGGATCTTGAAAAATCATTGAGGCAATATTACCCCGATAATCTTTAAGCTCTTTATCATCCATCTCCAAAATATTTTTCTCTATTCCTTCAAAAGATATACTTCCTCTGACATTCAGCCCGTCAATATACTTTATCAAACCCAATATGCTTAAAGCAGTAAGAGACTTACCTGACCCTGATTTACCAACTAATGCGGTAATTGATTTGTTTTTTATATCAAAGCAAATTTTTTTCAAAATCTTCTCCCTTGAACTATTTTCTAATTCAACTTCAAGATTTATTACTTCGATTATATTTTCTTTAGAATTCTTCACAAATACTTTTTTCAGATATACTACTGAACCAATGTCCATTGGACTCCCAGTCTAAAAAACATATCACTCTGAGGATAATTAATCACTTTAAACGGGATGTTCAATTTCTCTTGCAATATAGAAGAATTAAATAAAATATTATTGAACCTGACATAAAAGAGAAATTCATCAATTTTAGCACTCATATAAAAATCCAACCTATTGTAGTTACTTAGTTCTATATCGTTTTGTACATAGTATTTACCTAAAACCGGATTAAAACCATAATTGCTGTATTTTCCCCAATAATTAAACTCAAATCCTGTATTTAATAACAGGTGATGCTGAAACAAAAATGGAGTAATGTAAAATTTGCTTCTTAATGTATATGGAGGCAAAGGTTTTTTATCAGAAGAGCTTTTAAATAAAAATAAATTATTATCAAAATGAAAAATCGAAAGCTTCAGCTTTTCATTAATATGAAGTTCAGAATACTCTAATATTCCGCCCAATTGCTTTGGTAATAATCGATTGTCATAATAAATATAATTATCAATCAAATGCTTCTCAAAACGAGCAGAAAGCCCAAGCCAATCAAAAGAAATACCTGTTGCTAATATTAACTCATTAATTTTATTAAAATCATTTGTGTATACAAGAATGCGTGACAACCATAGATTATTATCGTAAAAGGAAGGAGAATACAAACCTTTTTTTATCACTCCTTGAAGACCAAAATACTTAGAAATATAATCCGCGTGAAGATCCAATACATAATCTCCTTTAAAATCACCGAGATGATATTTTGAATCCCATTTTAATCGAAGCTGTTCAATAGGGGTAAACTCAAACTTGGAATAGAGAAAGAACTGATTGACACCAATATCTCCAAGAGGTTCATGATTATAAACTGTTCGGCGAAAGTCCAACCCTATCTTCACAAAACGATTTGTTGAATTCACTCCAAACAAACCAAAATTTGCTTTTATTGAAGAATATTTCAAATAATTACGCAAACCTGATTTATCGACTAATAAAGCCTTATAAACTAAAGAATCTCCATTTGTTTCAACGTCAAAATATTTATAAAATCCCTTTGCAATATCCACGTTACCTACAAAGTATGGCCTAAATCCAAAGTACTTTTTATTGTTATTTGAAATTTTATAATATTCAGTTGTACTAATAGTATAATTGTCAAATCTGGTTTTAGCTTCATTTAAGTTGACTGGAATGGTCTGTCTATATTGGTATCCACCACCAAGATACAATTTACCAATCTCCTCCACTCCCCCATTATGACTCTCCTCATGTACATTGACTAAAATATTAAAAAATGTATTGTATCTACTATTCATACTCCCTTTCCACAACCCAAAATCCAAATTAGTGTGTTTATTATCTTGACTCTTATACTTACCAATATTACTGATCCTAGCATAATTGATATTTAATGCAACATCTTTAAAATTTTTAGAAAATTTAGCTTTTGTAGAAAATTCATTGGGAGTAGATAAAGCTCCAGGAGAAAAATAAAGGGTAGTCAATGCAACATTGCTAATATGAAAATATTTGTTCTCAATATTATAAAGATCGTATTGATCCATGCCCAACTTAAATCCTGTTGTATAACTATTACCAACAATTGGCATAGCTGAAGAGCCTATATAACCATTATCAATAATAGGATAGTCTTTGCTGTCCAATTGGTTAAAATAAGGAAATTCATCACTCAAAAGAGTATCTTCAACCGATAATGTATCAAAAATATTATTTAAAGAAAATCTAACTGCTTTTAGCTTAATGGCTACAACAACAGAATCTTTATTCATCAAGGTAGAATCTTTCTTATTTATATTGGATTTACTACTTAAATTACTGTTTATTTGTCCAAAACTATAAACAAAATTAATCGTAGAGAATAAAACTACAAATAGTAATCTCCAGCAATACGCAAACATTCTATTTTCATCAATTACATTCAAGGTATACTTTTAGACAATAATACGATAATTATCCTCAAATATTATTAATAATTCAAATAAAATAATTTAGAGATACACTATTTTGTCTGTCTATAAAATTATTTAGATCTCAAAACAGAAATCTCATAGCAATTTTTACATGTTTTACGATATTTTATATCGGCGGTAGTATCCAATTGGGACAAGATACTCTCAAGCGGTTGATCAATATCAATAAAAACTTCATCTTCCATTCTAACATCTGCATATGGGGCAGTAGAAAATCGAGTTTCATACTTTTCAAACAATAAATCTATGATTTTTTCAACTTTATAATATCCACCTGAAAGATCAACTTTTACTGGCTTTGGTAAAACTCTTCTTATTCCATCAGGAGTAAATATAGCCTTTTCACCCTCTTTCAATATCAACGAGTTTGACGCATTTTCCCATTCAAATAAATTGATAAGTCCCCGGATATTCTCAAATCCAATACCGGTAGAAACTCTTTCAACTTTGAAAATAGTCCCCAACACATCAATGCCGGCATCCTGTGTTTTAAGTACAAATGGCAAATCCTTGTCGTGAGCGATATCAAAAGTAGCATCACCGATAAGCTCTACATATCTTCTGTTAGTTTTTTCATCCTGCCTAACAAAATACTTTAATTGAGAATTCTTGCCAAGATATACAACTGAACCATCTACTAACCTGATAGTATCTAAGTTATCGCCGGTAGCTACCTCCTGATACAAAGGCTTTTCAGTAAAGAAATAATTAAGCAAAAAACCTAAAACCAATATCGAAGCTGCAATTGAAAAAATTCTGAGATATCTTGACTTACTATTCGAGGATTGCTTGTCTTCCAGCTTACTCTCTATAGCATTCCACTCAACTTCCTCATCAAATAATTTAATATGATCCAAATCAGCAGCTGAATCATTAACACGTTGAAAAAAATCAAATTCTTCCCTTAACTTATCAGAAGAATCTAACTTCAACAAGAACCTCTCTTTCTCATTTTTAGAAAGATCGCCATGCAAGTAATCCAATATGTTTTTTAAGTCAATCAATTATTTATTTTTATATATCTAAGACGAATTAAAAAAAATTATCCACAATTAAATCAAACTATTAGAAATAAAATACTTCCTAATATCTCTAAATGCTTTAGCAATATTATCTTCAACCGTTCTTTCCGATATATTAAGATAATCCGCTATCTCTTTATAAGTAAGTCCTTCAAACTTACTCAACTCAAATATCTTCCTCCTTTTCTCCTTAAGATTTGCAATGGCTCTCTTTAAATCATATTTAAACCCAAAATCTTCATCATTTAATGATATCTCATTTTGTTCTACATATATTTTAGTAGTGCTATATATCTCTTCTAAATCAACAGTATTTTTATTTTTTCTATAATAGTCTATAATGCCATTTCTAACCATTGAATAGAGATAACTCTTGATGGAAGTTCTTATATTAATCTCATTTCGTTTATTCCAAAATCTCACAAAAGTGTTTTGAACAATCTCACGACTAAGCTCCCAATCATTGGTCTTGGAATACGCAAAATTAACTAAAGGCCCGTATGTATCAGTATACAGCTTTTTAAAACTACTTTTACTATCTAATCCTTTAGTCATTATTTATTAAATAAACACATTACAGAAATAAAACAATTATAAGTATACCTGTAATAATATATTACAAAGCACAAAAATATATAATATATTTAAAAGTAAAAAATTAATTCCCTGTTTTTTCCCTTTTTATAGGCAAAAAAACAAAAAAAACACTATAAACAGTACTAAAAAAGGCATATTGAAAAAAAAAGTCGGGATGAGAGGATTTGAACCTCCGACCCCACGCCCCCCAGACGTGTACTCTAACCGAGCTGAGCTACATCCCGAAATAAATCTAGTGCAAAACTAATATAAAAATATATAACTGACTAAATTTTTTCCTATATTTGGTAATTATATCAATAAAAAGATAAAAATATAATATATTTGGATAGGGATAATACAATTTATCTCGGAATTAAAATAAATTGCGCCTTTATAAAAACAGGATAAATTTGACATTAATAATATGCTAAAGAAACATAAAAATAAACACTATATTATTTATATTGTTTTAGTGATTTCAATCAGTTTTAACACATATAAAATTGAAGGTCAAACTATATACACTAAATTCGGTAAAAATAGAGTTCAGTACAGCCAAGATTTCAACAACTGGTGGCTTTATGACACTGAAAATTATTCGATATATTGGTATACCAAAGAATTGAATTTAGCGAAGTCCGTTATTCTATTATCGCAGGCTTCATATACAGATATTGAAGATATTTTGGACTTTAAGATTAATAAGAAAATAAAAATCATTATTTATTCAGATATAGGAGATTTCAATCAAACAAATCTTGGCATTAAAAATGAATTTTCAACAAATGAAACCGGCTCATCAAAAACCATTGATAATAAAATAATAATATACTTTGATGGTGATTTTTCACATTTACTGAATCAAATACGGGAAGGTACAGCCGCTATTTTCCTTAAGAATATGTTTTCGAATATCTCTATTGAAAATGTATACAACAATTTAATTAGCAATAAAATCCCGGACTGGTTCACAAAAGGGGCGGCAGCTTATCTTTCAAACAAATGGGATATCCAATCAGACGCTAGGTTAAGGCAATTTATCATTAGTAGCAAAAACAAAAAGGCAAAATTCAAGTATTTAGCACAAAAAATGCCAAAACTAGCGGGAAAATCATTTTTCAATTTTATAACCAACAAATACAATATAATATCTGACTTATTTTATCTTCTTAGGATTACGCGAAATCTAAACAATTCAATAAAAAACACGACAGGTAAATCAATTGGTATCCTGTATAACGAATGGTATCAATATTATATCAAAATTTACAGTAATGAGTTAAGTGAAATAAATTCAAAAACAGATAAAAGCAAAAACAAGATAATCACTTCCAATAATAATAACACGGTTTACCCATCTGTCAAAATAAATGATAGTAATAAATATTTGGCTTACAGTAGTGATAAATATGGGAAAAAAGAACTAAATCTAATTAATTTGAAAAGAGGTATCAAGACGACACTGTATTCTTCCGGATACATTAATAAGGAACAAATATCAGATTTTAATTATCCAATATTTAGCTTTTTCCCTTCTTCAAATAAAATCGCATTTATTTATAAACTTAGAGATGTTTCATATCTAAAAATAGTCAATTATAAAAGTAAAGAAGTATTATATAATAAACCATTACCTTTAAAGATTAAATCCATTCAAAGTTTTGACATATGGGACAATGAAAACATTATAGTAAGTGCAATAGTAAACGGAAATATAGATTTATTCAAGTTTGATATCAACAAAAGAAATATAAAACAAATCACAGATGACTTTTGGGTGGAACGCGACATAAAAACCGTCACCTACAAGAATAAGAGAGGCATTTTATTTTCTTCAAACAGAATTGATACAACTCTAAAAAGGGAAAATGTCGATACAATTTTACCAACATCAAAATTTGATATATTCTTTCTCAATATTACACTAAAAAACATAAAACGTTTTACTTCAACACCGGAAATCAACGAAACCTTTCCATATTTAATAGATGATAATTTAATTTACAAAACTGATGAAACAGGAATAACTAATATAAAAATAAATAATCTCAATAGTCATAAATCAACTTTCTCAACAAACAATAATTTCAATATATTCAATATATTTCCAACAAATAAAAGGGTCACTTATAGTGAAAATAATATTTGTTACAATTCAATAAGTACAAAGCCTTATGAAAAGCATAAAAAATATATGCCAAAGCCGACATTTTTTATTAAAAATAATAAAATACAAGACAAGAAAACTATTAAAGATGTTGAACCTTTAGAGATAGAAAAAGGCTTATTGTTCCAGTCTAAATTCAATAGTAACCTAAAAAATAATATGCCAAATAAAATATCACAAAAGTACAAAAAACACACTTATAAAAGATATATCTCCTCTCACGCAATTGCATCAAGATTAAAGTTTTCCTTTTCTAAATTTACAACCAGATTAGACAACGAACCATTGTTTGAAGGATTATCCATTTATACAGAAGACGAAGCAAATTACACCCCACCAAAAGCCGGAATACTATCAAAGGTTCTAATTAAAGATATGTTCGAAGATTATTTTATTGAAACTGGCTTAAGAATATCGCCGGATTTCAACGAAAAAGAATATTTTTCAGTATTTGAAAATCTAAGACATCAAGTTGACTGGCAATATGTATATTATAGAAAATCAAATAAAAAATACAAATATTTAAGACAAAACATAATTGACAAATACAATACTACTTCCAATTTATTTAGAGTAAGAGCCAAATATCCTTTTAGTGTATTCAAAAGCATCAGCATGGCAGCAAACCTACGAATTGATAAAATAAATCTCTATGCTTCGGATACGATATCTCTAAACGATAATAGCAACAAAGAACAAAGAATTAGCCTAAAGTTCGAATACATATTTGACAATACTAGCAGAATTGGAATAAATCTTTTGGAAGGCAACAGAAGCAAGATTTTTATGGAAGTTTACAACAAATTCAACTTCAGTTTGAATAGCAATAATAAATTTTCACTTTCTAAAGGATTTATGACAGTTTTGGGCTATGATTTTAGACATTATTTCAAAATAATCAACCATAGTGTTCTAGCTTTTAGAGCAGCAGGTCAAACTTCATTTGGTAGTGAAAGTAACATTTATTTTTTGGGAGGAATAGAAAACTGGCAATTTTCTAAATACGAAAATGAAGTTCAAGCTATTAAAAACGAAAAAATAGCATATAAAATATTAGCTGCCAACCTTAGAGGTTTTGGATATAATGCAAAAAGTGGCTCTTCATTTGCTATTTTTAGTAGTGAGCTCCGAATTCCAATTATAAAGTATTTTATTAATTCTAACAAACCGTTTTTGCGTGACTTCCAATTAAATTTCTTCTTGGATGCAGGAATGACCTGGAATGGAATTTCTCCTTTTTCAAAAGAAAACACTTCAAATATCAAATATATTGAAGTACCTCCAACAATCAAGTTAAAACTTCTATACTATTCAGATCCATTAATAGCAGGATATGGTTTTGGAGTCAGAAGTACTCTTTTTGGTTATTTCCTAAAGCTGGATTATGGTTGGGGAATTGAAACTAGAAAAATAAGAAAACCTATCTTATACTTTTCAATTGGGCATGATTTCTAAAAGAAAGTAAAATTATCTAAATAAAAAAAGGTCGCCTCTATTGGAGACAACCTTTTTTATAATATTCTTATTAGGTTTAAAACCCTGAATTTTTATTTCCACTATATTTAGATCCGGGTCTGGATGATCCAGGTGTATCCTTTCCTGCTTCAATTACTCCGGAAGGTCTAGGCATATCATAATCAGAATCCTTACATGTCCTAAACTCTACTCTTCTGTTCATATAATGCCCCATTTCTGTTTCTTTAGAAATATTGTGTGAATCAGGCAAACCGGGAACAATTGGTTTTTCTTCTCCACCATACATCAACTTAAATCTGCTTCTATCAATTCCATATTGATTGACCAAAAAGTCGATTGATTGCTTAGATCTATTGTAAGACAACATTTCATTATAAGCATTTGAATTTCTAACATCAGTAGCACCATAGGCCGTCACACACATATTAGGATATTTTTCCATTACTTCCGCTACATGCTTAAGCTGTCCATAATACTGGGGTTTCAAGTGATATTTATCAAGATCAAAATGTATCATTGGCAAAAACCAATCGGACATTCCTCCTGCATAAACCACCTTTTGCGTGGAAGTACCACCAGGAGTATAGTTATTAACAGCTCCACCTCTAGCAAAACTCTCATCAAACATTTTCTTTACTTCCTCTTTGGTAACACAACAATTCTCTTCTTTAGGTACTTGCGCAACACCAACCTCATCTACTTCATATCCCGGAGGTGAATATGGCTCTTTATCTTTACAATCCGTCAGCCCATCGCCATCACTATCAAGAGTTACCCCTCTTGTATCAACAGGACAACCTACTAAACTTTCCGGCTCCATATCCATCATATCTATCACTCCGTCACCATCACTATCTGTTAGGTCGAAGACAGGTCTTTGTTTCAAATTAGCAATATCACTATAAGCAAAATCCAGTGGATTAATCCAATAAAGTGGTTCAGTTCGCTTTTTCAAGTTACCCAAGTTAATAGCCAATCTAAGATTTGAATAATGCAACATATCCGGTTGATTACTCTGATCTCCGGATGTTCTATATTTACTACCATCTAAAAAGTCATTATCGTTTGCTATTACCTGATGTTCAATACCTATATTCACTCTCTTATTCAATTTCCTGTATATTCCCATTCCGGCTATAAAAGATGCGTGAACATGATATCTATCAGTTATCCTAAATATCCATTGCTTCCTAAATGCTTGAGTCTCATACTTACCGTCATATATTTCATTGATTTTATTTAGCCTGTCTATTCTAGCTTGTTTGCTTTCTCCACCGGAAGGCAAATTATCAATAGGTGAAGTATTATAAATATTACCATTTTCATCATATAAATCAAGCATCGTTTGATTTGAATTCAAACCTACACCCCCAAAAGCAATCCAATTCCATTTGTTTCTCTCTTTGTGAAACAAAATATTGCCAATATTCAAAACCGCTTGAATTGAAGCCTCTATCATTTCCAATTTATAACTAAAGTAGTAATTCTCCCCAGCATTTACATACTTATCAAATAGTCCTCTCATATTTCCCTCTGGTTTAAGAGCGTCATATGTAGGTTGGGGATCCATACCATATGTTTGACCATAAAACAGATCAAATCTAACAGAAAAGGCATAATGAATAGCCCTTCTCAAATGTATCCCTACACCAAATCCTGACAATGGTTTAATATTGTCAACATCTCCGTCCAAAAAGTAATGACCACCGTGGATTCCCAATTCCCACGCGTGTTTTGGCTTTGCCGGGTATTTATAAAGACCTTTACGCCATTTTTTATTTTGTTCCGGATCTACTGTCATATCATCCTTAATCAATAAAGATGATTGTTCTAAATTGGAAACCGTATCTACATCACTAACTTCCTCTATAATGGTTTCTTCATTATCATTCTGAGCCGAAAGCCCCCCAACGACCAAAAATAATAGTAATAAAAAATAAAATTTAAGTTTCATAAGACATCAATTTTTTCAAATTATTTCGTTAAAAATTGTTATTTCAAGTGCAAAGCTACAATAAAAAAAATAAAAACCAAAAATATTAACATTTTTTTTAATATATAAAATATAATTAGCTAGTATTTTTATGAATTATATAAAAAACTAATGTGTAAAAGTCAAAATAACTATTCTATTCTCTACACAGAGCTAATCAATCTAAAGACACTTGAAATATCCATATCCCCCACTATTTCAACAACTATTTTGGGAAAAATAATACATTTTATATTTTTATTATGTATACAATATACAACCAATCCAATAAATATTAAAATAAAACATAATATTTATTTGATTTTCTATAATTATTATTATTTTTGCATTAAATTAATTTAGAAAGATATTTCGCTGTATTCTTTTTTACTCCAAAGACTACCTAAATATGTTATTTGTAAAATAAAAATCAGTTTTTTTTTAATTCTACTTTTATTATCAATTAGAATAACCTTTGGAATGTGAAAAATGTTTTTAAAAACAATATTTTTATCAAATAAATAGTTAAATGAAAAATTGGTTTAAAGATTCAGATGTTTTTTTCGAAGATTTCAAGGGAGAACAGTCTATGTTCTACAAAATCAATAAATCTCCTGATAAATTAGGAACAGATAAAAAAGCAATTGCTATTATAGGTATTGATGAGACTAAAGCAGATTCGATCCGTAGAGAGTTTTACAAAACCACCTTCTCTTTTGAAAATGTATTTGTTGCGGATTTAGGAAACGTAAGAAACACAAATCCTGAGTTTATACTACCTATTCTCAAAGAGTTATTTGACAACAATGTCAATGTAATAACATTAGGTTCTGATATCGACCAATTTGAATCTCAATTCAAAGCATTTGATCACAGTTCATTCAATATTGCTTTTGTTGAAAAATCTGGAGATATTCTTTTTGGAGAAAAGACGAAAGAGATTCTATACAAATCAAAAAATATTAATCGAGCAAAACTAATAGGGTTTCAAACTCATCTATTTGACATAACAAAATTAAACAGCAAACTACTTAGTAACTCTATGAGGCTGGGAGAATATCGAAATGACTATAAAGAGATTGAACCGGTTTTGAGAGATGTAGATATGGTGATGTTCAATCTTGACAGTATAAGATATTCTGAAATACCCGGAATTAAAAACACGTCTCCTAGCGGATTAACATCGGAGGAAGCATGTCAAATAATGAAATACATAGGACTTAATACAAAAGATAATTTAATCGACATTTTAGGTTATGATCCCAAATATGATTTTCATAGTCAGGGCGCGATGCTGGTAAGCCAGCTAATTTGGTACTACATAGACGGGCTAGATCAAAAAACAAACAATGATTTTGTTGATAGTTCTTCTATATCAAATTATATAGTTGAGTTAAATGATTATGATATATCTTTGGAATTTGCAAAAAGTGTAAAAACAGGAAGATGGTGGGTAAAGATACCAAAGAAAAATTCTAAAAAATCATACTTTATTCCATGTAGTGAAAATGATTATTTCAAAGCTACAAAAAACGAACTATCAAACAGAATATTTGCAGAGTTAAGTTTGTAAAAATATCGTTTCTACCTTTATTCCGCGTGATCCCTTTGCTAGTATCAGTGAATCTCTTAAATCCATAGATAATAATTCTCTTTTGGCAATATCAGAATCTTCAAAGTATAAAACATCATTATGATGAATTGCAAGCTCCTTTTTCGCTTTTAAAAACTCCTTCCCGATAAATAATACATTAATAAATTCATTATTACTGTGAATAAATTCAATTATTCTTTTATGCTCTCTCACACTTTCACTTCCAAGTTCAAGCATATCACCCAAAATCAAATATTTATTCTTAACCGTAACGATATCAAGAAAAGATTTTAGCGCTTCCATCATAGATGTAGGGTTAGCATTATATGCATCTAGGACTACTGTATTCGAATTCCAAGTCAAAATTTGAGATCTGTTATTTATTGGTACGTATTCGCTCAATTTCTCGGTTACAACTTCACTATCGACTCCAAAAAAATCAGATATTTTAACAGAAGTTACTATATTATTAAAATTGTACCTACCGTATAGTCGCGTGTCACATTCCAAAATACTTCCATCATTCAAAAATATCTCCAATGAAATATAAGGGAAGCCATTTTTCACCTCAAGTGAAGAAAAGACATTTCCATTGATTTGAGCGGCATTAAATCTTTTAATGCATTTATCAGATTTCATATACTCCTCAATTTCCGAAACAGCTTCATTGAAAAAAAAGCTCCCATCATTTGTTACTAAGTATTCAAAGAGTTCCAATTTTGTCTTGACTATATTTTCCAGACTTCCAAATCCTTCTATATGCGCTTTACCAATACTTGTTATTACACCAAAATCAGGTTGTGCAATCTCACATAAAAACTTTATTTCTCCCAAAGAGCTTGCACCCATTTCGACTATTCCGATTTGATGTTCTTTACCCAACGAAAATAAAGTTAATGGTACTCCAATATGATTATTAAAATTCCCTTTAGTACATAGTACATTATATTTTCCGCTCAAAATAGTACATAATAATTCTTTTGTTGTTGTTTTCCCATTAGTCCCGGTAATGGCGATTATTGGTATATCAAAACGACTCCTATATAGTCGTGCAAGTTTTTGCATTGTGACCAATACATCTTTTACTACAACAACATCTGACCGATTCTTGTACTTCTCATCAGAACCAATGGCAAGAACTGCCCCGTTTTCCAAAGCTTTTTCTATAAATTTGTTACCATCAAAATTATCGCCACTTATTGCAAAAAACACCTCCCCTTTGGACATAGTCCTTGTATCAATTGTCACTCCTGTGGAATTCTTGATTACATTTAATATATCTTCCGGTTTCATACCATTCAGAATTTATTTATCAATTTTGTAAAATAATTATAAAGATTCTTTTCTGATACTAACATATTTTCTCCATTTATCAAGAACTTGTGAAAATTCCTCGGGCAAATCAACTTTAAAAGTCATTTTTTCTTTAGTTCTTGGATGAACAAATCCCAAAGTATGTGCATGAAGAGTAAATCCGGTAGTGAGACTAAAGCAATTCTGAACAAATTGTTTGTACTTGGTAAAAACAGTTCCTTTAACTATTTTATCTCCACCATACAAATCATCATTAAATACAGGATGCCCAATATATTTCATATGGACACGAATTTGGTGAGTCCTACCCGTCTCCAGTTTGCATTTAACTAAACTAACGTAATACAAATCCTCTAGAACTTCATAATGTGTTACTGCTTTCTTACCAATATCTTCATCCTCAAAAGCAGCCATAACCTTTCTGTTTTTCAAACTCCTTCCAATATTCACATCAACCTTTCCTTCACTTTCATCAAAACCTCCCCAAACTAAAGCGAGATATTCCCTTTCAATGCTATGATCAAAAAATTGTTTTGCCAGGAATGTCATTGCTTGTTCATTTTTTGCTATCAACAACAGTCCTGTCGTGAATTTATCAATCCTATGTACGATACCCGGTCGATCAACGTCATTGCCTTCCATAACAGGAAGATTTTTGTTGTCAAAATAGAACTTAAGTGCATTAACCAAAGTTCCTGAATAATTTGAAATACCGGGATGAACGACCATGCCGGATTTTTTATTAATAACCATAACATCATCGTCTTCATATACAATCTCAAGAGGCAAATCTTCTGCTTTGACACTTGATGCCGGATCTCTTTTCTTCGGTATTGTGCCGGTCACAACATCTCCCGGCTTTATTTTATAATTTGACTTTACTTGTTTATTATTTATAAGAATGACTCCTTCCTGAATAGCAAGTTGAATCTTACTTCTAGTGGTATTAAAAAGGCGACCTTGAAGAAACTTATCTAATCTTAAAGGATTCTGTTTCTGATCTATGTGAATTGTAAACTTTTCTCCAAAAATTTCAGGTTCAATGCTTTTTTCCATTTATTATTTTTTAAAAAAATGTAACGCCAATTTTAATTGTACCATAACTGATCGGGATATACTTTTTATCAAAATAATCTGTGACATATATTCCAGAAGAAGTAGTATTTCTTATGTATAGAAATAATCCACCTCCTAAGCAATAAGAGACCCTAAAATCCAAATAAAACTTATCTGAATTTACGTTAATAATACTACCAAAACCCAAATCATAACCTAAACTTGAATTTCCACCTTCAAAGTCTGTATTTATACTCTCATCCAAGTCTACATTATAATAATTTATTGCTGCATAAGCACGACGATATTCAATATCCAATTGCACATAAGGATTGAATACCCATAAACTTCGATTGGAAAAATATTTTGCCCCTAAATTGAAGCCAAAAACCTTTCCTTTAAATTCATCCCTAAATTCATATTCCACTCCATCTTCTTGACCGTAATCAAAATAATCAACCGACTCAGAATCATAACCCATAATAAAAAAACCTGCACCAACATATAGAGGGATCGTTTTATCAAACTGCTTGTACAATCCAAAATCATATCCAAAAAATGTCTTCTCAAATCGCTTCTTCATTTGCCCAAAAGGATTTCCGAAAACAAGTCCAATCTCACCAAGATACCCTGAACTTTCAGTTTCGTCGACATCATCATTTTCATAAAAATCATCAGCTTCATAATACCCCAATGAATCGACATAAAGAGAATCAACTTCTCCTACCTGAGAAAGAACAGGCACAGCAAAAGCGAACAATAACAAACCCATAAAAATCATCTTCATCTTCTCCTGCTTTTTAAAATAAATAATATTACTTAATGCTTAGGATTTTCATTTCAACACGTTGATTTCTCTTTCTTCCTGCAGTGGTTGAATTGGATGCGATTGGCTTGCGTTTACCATATCCTTTAAACGACACTCTGCTTTTATCTACCCCCCTCTTTATCAGATATTCAGCTACATGTTTCGCTCTTGCTGTCGATAATCTGTCACAATACTCATCAGATGGAATATTGTTAGTATGCCCCCCTATCTCCACGATTATACCGACATTCTCCTGCAAAAACAAATATATTTCATCCAATACAGGTTTTGATTTCGGCGTTATATCCGTCGAGTCAGCCTGAAAATATAGATTATTTATTCTAACCACCTGACCTACTTTTATATTGGAAGCATCCAATCCAGAAATAATCTTATTACCTTTGACATTAAAATCAACAAATGCCTCACAGCCAAATACATCAACCGCTTTAGCTGAGTGATCTCCTGCACCTACATTTTTAGCAGGATTGTCATATGAATATCCGTCAATATCCAAACGATATCCGGGAGTTCCTCCTTCAATATTAAATGTAACGACACTACCACCTCCGGTTAAATTGTTGACAATACTTTCAATTTTTAATGAAAGCGGATCCGGTTCAACAAGTACAATATCTTTTGTTGCAGACATCCCTTTTGCATCTGTAATCGTTACCGAATAATTGCCGGCTACCAAATTCTCAATTTTTTTCACTTCAATATCTCCGGTTGACCATTTAAAGTCATATGGTTTTCTGCCTCCTTTGACAATTACTTTTATACTACCATCATCACCTTGCGAACAACTTGGCGATTTACTTATCATCACAAATTCCAAAGGTAAATCTTTATCGGTTTTCTTATAATGATCTTTAAAACCTACCGTAAACAGCCCGTCATCTTTGGTTCCAATCCACACTCTATCCTCACGATCTATAGCAATAGCTGTACAATTTTTTGCGACCAGCCCCAAATCTTTTCCATATTTTTCTACTTTATCAGTCACAGGATCAAACCTAACAAGAATATCAGATGCTATAATTAATCTTCCTCTACTATCCAACACTAAATCGTTTACAATTCCCTTTTTTAGATCCTTCTTTAAATTAATCCTATACCATCTATTTAACCTACCAAAATTATCAATATTCCAAAGTTCCTTATTGCTCAACAGCCACAAACCCTCTGAATTTTCAAATATACCTTCCATTGAATGTGACTTCTCCTCAATACTCCATTTCTTGTCATCAATAATCACAATACCATTTTTTGTTCCAACCCACAGCACATCCTTTCTATCCTTGAAGATAAAGTTTATATCCTTTGATTTCAATTTAGAATTACCGGGAATGTAATGATTTTTTACATTATTCCTCTTTTTATTGATAACATATATCCCATCATTAGTTCCAATCCACAAATCATTCTTATAAATTTGCAAACAATTTACTTTAACGCTTTTATTACCAAAAGAAATAAATTTACCAAGATTCATTGAAGATGCAAATTCATTTCCTCCTCCCACATAAAATTTACTGCCATCAATTTCAGAAATGGCATTAATGTCCTTTTGCGGAACGACATTTCTAGCTTCAACACCAACAGATGAAATAAAAAACAAACCTCTATCAGAAGCTAAATAAGCACTAAGTCCATCATTCAACTCAATATCATGAATATTGATTTTTGACGGTAAGCCTTCATAATGGTTAAGGTCATATTTTCTTTGAGCAGTCCCGACTAAAACCACCAAAGCTAATACTAGTGTAAAAACATTTTTTAAATTAAACATATTATATAGGATTTCAATTTTATACAAATAATTAAAGCAAATATACATTAATATTTGATATATCAAACAATAATACAAACATTAATTAATTCTCAAATATTGCATTTGTCCTCGCCTATATCCAAACAATTGAAAAAAAATCACAATAATTTGAATCATTATTCAAAAATAATGCATCAATATTACACCAATAGTAATAAATTGCATAAATTCGTTTAATTATTTTAAAACAAGGTTCATGTTGCATAATTTTAAATACATCCTTTTTCTTTTGTCAATCGCAGTAACTAATGGTTTCGCTACAGGAGACCAATATAATGACATACTATCTGCGTGCAAACCGCCTACAAACATAAAAATCACAGAAGCAGGTATCGATTTTACAACTATTAATTGGAAAAATGATTCTAACGGAGTCGCCTGGAAAATTAAATGGAGAAGAGCAAATGATGATTACAACGACACAAATGTATCATCTCTCATAAACAAAAAAGAATATCGTATATCAGGTCTTGAGCCAAGCACAAAATATTATTTCAAAATACAAACTTTATGTAGTGATGACTCTGAGAGCAAATGGTCCTTTGAATATTCCTTTATTACTCATCTTCAAAACCCTTCAACATGTAATATGCATTTGAAGCTTCAAGATGCCGTCAGCAATAATAATAAAACAATTCCGGGAAAAACTTATTTTTTTATAAAAAACGAAGAATTTCCGGAAGGCAAGCTTGGTGAAAATGTTTTTATACAAAATATAAAATTAATTATAGATCACTCTTGGACAAATGATTTGACCATTAAATTATGGTCACCAAATGGAAAATCAACAACATTAGCTTCATCTCACAAAGCTAAAGATGAAAGTAGCGGATATGGAAATTCTACTTTAATTGATTGCCTAGAACCAATTATATTTTCAGATGAAGCGTGTGAAAAATTATCTAAACAAACAAGTCAATTAATTGGTGAATTCAAACCGGATGAAGAAATATATTCTCTCTATGATAGTATTTCTCCTATCGGTGACTGGAAATTGGAGATAATTGATAAGTCAATTGCTAATTCAGGCTATCTCGAATTTTTTGAAATTGATTTTGAGCCTTTACTTTGTCCTCTTCCACAAAAAGTCAGTATTATCCCTCAAAATGAAAATGCTATTTTGATAAATTGGCAACAAAATGAAGCAGTAGATTCCATGGTTTTCAATTTGGTCACCAACGGAAAAAGTAATATTATTAAAAGTGAGGATACCGGATTCAAAATTGTCTCAGGTCTTAATAACAATGATACGATTTTTATTTCTTTACAGTCAAAGTGCGAAAACAACATATCAACATTCACCTGCCTTGATTCTGTTTCATTCCTGTGTGGTACAGCACAACTACGCGAAGGATTTGATTCTTTTGAGAACTGCAAATCAAGTTGCGAAGACTGTTTAAACAACAGTATCTGGTACAATAATTCAGAACAAAACTGGCTTGTAAATTCAGGCGAAACGACAACTAAAAACACAGGCCCACAAGATGATGTTTATGGAAATGGTAAATACATATATTTCGAAAGCTCAAATAGTGACTGCGACAATCAAGGCCTTGCTATTTTACAGTCCGAATGTATTTATGTAGAGCCGGCATTTGATGGATGTAGCATGCAATTCTCTTACTATATGTATGGTGTAGATGTTGGTGCTTTAAGTTTTGAAGTAAGTATTGACAACGGAAGTACTTGGGATACATTATTTTTCAGACATGAAGAAAGTATAAATAAATGGATAAAACAGGAGATTCCCCTAGATAAATACGAACAAAACACATGCCAATTTAGATTCGTAGCCCGATCATTGAACAATGGAAGTTATGGAGATATTGCGATTGACGATATTATATTTTTCAATTCTGTCATTGCAGACGAAGATTCTTATTTATACTTTCCCGATAGAGATGGCGATGGCTATGGGAAAGACACAACTGGAGTATTCTTTTGTAATTTGACTAGAGACAACTATGTGTCAAATAGTGATGACTGCGATGACACCAATGCATCGATCAATCCCGGTGCTGAAGAAATAAGATGCAATTTCATAGATGAAAATTGTAATGGAATGGATGATGATTCTGAAATCGAATCCCCGTTTTCGATCGAAGTAGACAGCATTTTTCCCGAATCGTGCAACGGAAGCCGTGACGGAAAGGTTAGTTTAAAAATTTTAGGAGGATATCCGCCATTTTCTTTTCAGTGGTCAAATGGAAGCATTGATAGCATATTAACAAATGTACAAGCCGGTAAATATTGGTGCAAAATAACAGACCAATCAGGATGTGGCTTAGTTTCTGACACATTTGATATCGGCTTTAACGATATTTTTAATTTTGAAGTGATTGACAAGACACAACCAACTTGTAGCGGCAAAAACGATGGTCAAATAAATATCGACTTGTCCGGTGGCGTATCTCCTTACAAATACACTTGGAGCAATGGTGACACTACACAAAACATATCAGGCATTAATGCCGGCAACTATAATATAACTATAATAGACTCTATCGGTTGCAAGTACATTTCTACAAACATTGAACTTAAAGCGACAACAACATTTGACATCGGATTATTAGAAAAAGTCAATCCTTCTTGTTATGGCTTGAAAAACGGGAAGATAAGTTTGAGAGTAATGGGAGGAACTCCTCCATATAGTATCGATTGGGACAAAACAAATAAAGACTCGACTGACATCTCCAACTTAGAATCAGGGGAATATTTTTGTACGATTACAGATAGCGATTTGTGTTATCAAGAATATGGTCCCATTCTATTAAAACAACCGGACTCTTTGAGTATACTGATTAGCTCTATAGATCATGTCACCTGTTTTGGTGAGAATAACGGATTGATTGAAATTGATACCAAAGGAGGAACATCTCCATATACTTTTGAATGGAAACAAGGCGATAAAACCATAAGTAGACATGATGATATATATAATCTGGAAACAGGAAAATATACTATTATAGCAAGTGACAATAATGGATGCACAAAAACACTAGAGGATATTGAAATCACAACTATTGATAGTCTTAACATAAAACTAGACTCATTGAAAAATGTAAATTGCTCAGGTACAAATGATGGTTTATTATCGGTAAATGCACAAGGCGGATATGGAGATTATTATTATTACTGGAGCAATGGAAATAACATTTCAAATACAATAGACAGTCTCAATACCGGTATTTATAGCATCACGGTTGAAGATGACTTAGCGTGTAAACAAGTACTAACAAATTTGGAAATATCAAATTTGAATATTCCATTAAAAGTTAATCTGTCTTCATTAGAAAATATAAAATGTTTTGGTGACTCTTCAGGCATCATATCTGTGACGGCTGATTCGAAAAATGCTCCCTTTGATTTCAATTGGAGTGCAGGATCTAAAATAATAAAAAATGACAAATCTGATACGCTTATCTATTTACCTGTAGGAAATTATACTGTAACTGTAACGGATAACTTAGGATGCGTAGGTAAAAGCAAAACCGTTATGTTAACTCAACCGGAAAAATTAGTAATTAATGAGATAAATACAGAAAATATCTTATGCTTTGGGGATAAGACGGGAGAAATCAATGTTAGCTCATCGGGGGGAGTTCTCCCCTACTCTATTCTATGGAGTAATGGCTCAAATGAATTTAATGTTAAAAAATTATTTGCCGGCATCTATGATGCAGAAATAACAGACTCAAATAATTGCAAAATAAGTACAGGGGATATAAAGATAAATCAACCAAATGAAATAAAAGTCACGATAGAGTCATATCCGGCACACAAGGACAAAGCTGATGGCTATGCCATAATATTACCTTCAGGTGGTGTTACTCCATATACATTCTTATGGGATGATAAGACCAATTTTCAAACAGGCAATAAAGCGGTTAATTTAAAATCCGGCTGGTATACTGTAACACTAACAGATTACAATGAATGCCTCAAAGAGATAAAGGTTTTTATCGCTGAAACCACAAGTTCCATTTCCACGATTTCTAATTCAGACATTAAAATATTTCCTAACCCGACAAGTAAGGGCTTATTTATCACCTTTATGAAGGATGAAAAATTTAAGTACAATATTGAACTTATGGATTTAGCTGGAATGAAGATTTCAGTTGCATATAAATATATTACTGCCAACAAAGTTTGGTTACCCTTACAAGATTACAGTAATGGTATATACATTCTGCATATTTTGAATAATAAAAGCCACTATTTTGAAAGGGTACTGGTTTTGCATTGACATATTATGAATATTATTATAAAATTGACACGATTGCTTAAGTTTTACTTCAAAGCAAAAACATATAAAGATTTTGATAATTCAAATGTATCTCAATTGATATATAATATTTTAGAATTAAATGACTCACATTACAGAATAACTGAGATTGAAAATATCAGAAAAACTTTAAAAAGAGATTCCAGAACAATCAACATTAGAGATTTGGGGGCAGGATCTACTTTCTCAAAAGAAAATATAAGAAGCATCAACTCAATCGCAAACTCTGCTTTGTCTCCAAAATGGCAATGCCATCTTTTGTATAAAACGATAAATGAGTTTATGCCTGAAAATATTTTGGAATTGGGAACTTCACTCGGGATATCTACATCATATTTGGCTATAGGCAATCCTAGTTCTACAGTAACAACTTTGGAAGGATCTGAAGCAGTTGCATCAATAGCCATGGAGAATTTTGCTAAACTCAGGCTTAAAAACATTAAGCTAGTTTACGGTGATTTTGACAATACTTTGCCGATTTTATTAAAAAACATGAAAGAAATTGACTTTGCTTTTATAGACGGAAACCATAAAAAGGAGGCTACAATAAAGTACTTTCAACAGATTTTAAAGAAATCCACAAATCATACCATCATGGTTTTTGACGATATCCATTGGTCAAAAGGAATGGAAAATGCTTGGGAAGAAATTAAAAAATCAGATTCTATAAAATTAACATTGGATTTCTTTTCTTTTGGTATAATTCTATTTGACAAAAGATTTGGCTCAGGTAATCATTATAGCGTTATTGAAAGAAAATTTAAACTTTGGAAATAATATCAGCACTACTGGATATTGAAAATTTAGGCGACCCGATATACAAGATTTTCAATTAATATCAAATAGGTATAATACTATTAATATTCAATTTTACTCCAGTATATTCTTTACTCTTCTCAAGAGACTTCTTCAAGTCAAAATCATTTTGACAACAACTATAATAAAATCGCTTCTTTTTAAGATATTTCGCAAGATATTCTTGCTCTGTTTGCCCCGGAGTAGGAACTAAGATTGCTTTTTTACCTAAAACTGCTAGATCCATTATTGTCGAATATCCTGACCTTGAAATAATAATATCACTCTGACAAATTACTTCATTTAGTTCTTGTGACAATAAATAATTCTTAACTTCTACATTATCGTTTAAAGCATAACTACATTGTTCTTTCACTTTTCCTCTAATTACAATAACTTTTTTATCAAAACTGTTGAGTTGAGCTAAAATTATTTTTTCAAAAATTGATCTTTGTGGTTCCGGCCCGGATAAAACAACTGCAATATCATATTTTTTTGCTGATTTTGCCGGATTAAATCTGGAAAGAGGCCCGATGAATTTGAATTTTTCTGATGCATTCACAGCAGATAGTTCTCCTGAAAGACGACTAATACCACTAAAATCAGGTATCCATATCTCATCAAACTTCCTTATCAAGTATCTTATGAACCCTGTTCCCCATTTCGCCAATAAAACATTATTAAGCTTAATGTTCAGTTGATGAGTTATCAAAACACTTTTTATTGTTGAACTTCTAGCTCCATATCTATTATCTGAAATAATCAAGTCCGGTTTAATTTTTTGAACTATTGAATTTATGGCTGCTTTTTCTTTGTAAATAGCATTAAAGATTGAAAACGAAGAGATAATTACGTTTAAAACTATTGAGTTGTAATTGTAGGAAATATTATATCCGGGTAAGTTGTGAAAAATTAATTTTGGGTATTCCTTTTTGAGGAAAGTCAAAGCCTCCCCGTCTGATGCTATGTGAACAACATATTTTTTTAACAAAAACGAATCAATTATTGGAATTGATCTAGTAGAATGACCAAGCCCCCAATTTAATATTGCTATTAAAACAGTAGGTTGCAAATTATTTATTTTATTCTGATCTCATCTCCTTCTCCATCAACAAATTTGTATTCATTGATACCATAAAAATCATCTTTGTGCAGTCTAATCCATTTATTAAATTCAAAAAACCATTTCATCTGCAAAGACGGGAATCCATGTTTTATATAAGCATAAACATAAGGATTAACATACATATTCAACTTAGATTTATTACCTGAATTGACTATATATTTCAAATCCCTTTCCAAGTCGTCAATAATCAAAGAAGTAGGTTGTACTTTACCTGTCCCTCCACATAGTGAGCATATCTCTAGGGTATTGATTTTGATAGCCGGTTTTGTCCTTTGGCGTGTAATTTGCATCAACCCAAATCTACTCAATGGCAAAACAGTATGCTGAGCTCTATCATTTGCCATGTATTTTTTCATTTCATTGTAAAGCATACGTTTATTCTCTGCTCTGCGCATATCGATAAAATCAACAATTATCAATCCCCCAAGATCTCTTAATCTTAGTTGTCTGGCTATTTCTTTTGCAGACTCCAAATTAACCGCAATCGCTGCTTCCTCCTGAGAATTTCTACGCATCTTTGGACCGCTATTTACATCTACAACATGCATTGCTTCAGTATGCTCTATTATAATATATGCACCACTTTTTAGGGTAAATGTACTACCAAATGAAGATTTTATTTGTTTATTTATTCCTAATTGTTGAAAAATAGGAGTATTCCCATTGTAATGTTTCACTATCTTTACTTGGCTTGGAGATATTTGTTTCATATACTCCTTCACATTATTGTAAAAATCCTTATCATTGACAATAATCTTATTAAAGGTATCATTCAGAATATCCCGAAGAAGAACCGAAGCTTTATCTATTTCAGTAAGCAGTTTGACAGGAGCTTGAGCTGTTTTAAGCTCTTCAAACATTTTGTTCCATTTCTCCTGCAATCCCTTCATTTCTTCGTGCAATACAGAAACACTTTTCCCTTCAGATGCGGTACGAGTAATCACACCAAAGTACTTAGGTTTTATACTTTCTATCAAAAACTTCAACCTTTTCCTTTCCTCTTCACTTTGAATTTTTTTGGAAATCGCTACTGTATTAGAAAACGGAACTAACACCAAATATCTACCGGCAATAGTCATCTCGCTTGTCAGACGAGGTCCTTTGGTTGAAATCGGTTCTTTGAGTATTTGTACCAAAACAATTTGATCTTTTTTTAATACATCCACTATTTTACCGTGCTTGTCAATTTCCTTTTCAGCTTTAAAGTTTTCAAGAGATGGTACTGAATTTTTATCAGACCTTGCAATATTGATATACTTATTCAAGGATCTAAGCTGAGGACCCAAATCGGAATAATGCAAAAAAGCATTGCGCTGATATCCTATATCAACGAATGCACTATTATGCCCCGGAACAAGCTGTTTCACTCGACCTAGATAAATATCTCCTACAGCGAAGTTACTATTTGTGTTCTCTTTATGAAACTCTACTAACTTTGATTCCTCAACTAATGCTATCTCTACAGAACCCTTAGTAGAATTAATAATCAATTCTCTTTCCACAATTTCTTCCAATTTATAACGACTTAATAAACAAAGTCGAAAAACAATCAACAGGTAGTGACCATTAAGACACTACCTGTATGATTTTAATTTTTAACCACATAATAAAAGTGTTGCATCATTTCATACATGTTCTAAACCTAAAAGCATTGTTCTTTCTACATACAACTCATACATGTATCTTCTCATAACTTCAGCCATGAAAAACATCCTGCATCTTGTTCAATGCTATGCATGCCAAAACCTCTACAAGCTAAAATTCAATAATTTTTATGGTATTTTGTATTCTCACAAATGATAATATATTATCAAATTATTGTAAAAAAAATAATAATCCCATCAAAAACAATCAAACTTTAAAAAAAATGCTCGTTTGTGTTCATACACTATATAAAAACAACTCAGACTTATACGTCACAACACGCTAGTCACGATACTAGTGTTTCTTCTTCTTATGTCTGTTCTTCCTCAATCTCTTTTTCCTCTTATGGGTAGCTATCTTATGTCTCTTTCTCTTTTTACCACTTGGCATATGCGCTAATATTTACTTTGTTAATAAATTATTACTTAACATTTTTCTTAACGGCATCAACAAAAACCTTAGATGGCTTAAATGATGGAATAAAATGCTCAGGAATTACAATTGGTCTATTTTCCTTAATATGACGTCCTATTTTCTTTGCTCTTTTCTTCAATACAAAAGAACCAAAACCTCTAATATACACATTTTCTCCACCTTCTAAGGCACTCTTAATTTCCTTAAAGAAGTGCTCTAAAGTTACTAATACGTCTACCTTTGCAATATTCGTATCTTCTGATATTCTTGATACCAAATCCGCTTTTCTCATTTTTTAATACTGTTTAATTTAACTAATTATTTGAATTCGAGTTGCAAAGGTCGTAAAATTAATTGAATAAATAAAATTATTTATAAAATTTTTTCAATATTTTATTAATGAAGCAAATTAAGCCTCCATAACTAAAACCCCGGCATGAAGTTAAGACCAAAAATCAACTTGCTTTTATCCTCCAACGGATATGCCAAATAAGGCTCAACTACCATTGCACCAAACAAATTCACTCTCAATGAAACTCCTACACTTTTTGCTATTTTTGGCTTAATATACTTTAATTGTCCATTGACACTAACAGGTTCGCCATCTTTAAAATGGCTAAACTCATCAAAAGCCACTCCGATATCAGCAAACACTGCTAAATCGCTTAAAAAATATTTGGATTTTATCAATGCCAACCTTTCAACCCCCGTAAACGGCAATCTAACCTCAAAATTACCCATAATTATTTTTGAACCTAGCATATGATCCAAGTAACTCAAATTATCCAATACCGGATTGGAGCCAAAACCGAAGCTATATCCTCTTACCATTCCCATCTGTCCAATATAAAATGGGTAAACAGAATTCACATTGTTCTCAAACCTCAAATACGACATTCCTCTTATAGCCAAACTGACGGGTTTTATCCAATAATAATACCTAAAGTCTCCCAATATACTTTGATAATCATCTGTTCCAAAATGCTTTTCTATGCTTACTCTATATTTATATCCGGCTAGCGGAGATGTGACCCCATTATACGAATTATCTCCTACTACAGCAAGATTCACACTTGAGCTAAAACCTTTAATCAATCGAAAATACTGACTAAAAGGTAACGTATCCGGCACATCAACCCTTTCTCTCTCCCCCCTACCGATATAACCATATGGATATGCCTGATAATAATCATAAATTTTATCTTGCCTGAAACTTCTATATCCTCCCGTCACACCACCTTCAATCCTCAGTGTTGTCGAAAATGGATACTGCCAAAACCCATTCAGACTTTCATCAAAAACCCTTAAAATATTTGTTGTAATTCTATCCACTATAATTGTATCTCCTTGGATTGGGAGAGCATACCCACTTTCTCCTTTACGATATCCTGTTGAATATGGAACGTGGGACAATCCCACCCCCCAATTGATTCTATTCTGCCGGTTTATATACATCAATTGTCCTCCAAAATCATAAATCTCCCCATTCATTGACAACCGCGAATACAATTGATGATTGCCCAACATATCGCTAAATAATAAATCTATACCTCCTGCCAATCCCGTGTAAGTACTAAAAGACGAGCTACCTACACCTACAGATGTTCCGCCCCCAATATAATCCAGTTTAAATCTAGGCCTATACCTTCTATCTTCAAACTTCGCCACACTTACCAAACCTAAATGCCCTATCTTATCAAGATTTGCATTCACCACATCCGTAGCCAGTTTATTTGGTTTTGGCAAAGTACCTGCTCTCATATCGACATCATCAATAGCCACTTCTTTATTTAGAAATTTATCGAATTTTGATTGATAAATAGAATATGTCCTATTATTATATAGTGTATATAAAATCCTCCCTTTTTTCTTTGCAATCGAAATAGCAGGAGAGTACTCGGTAATACCACTAATCCCAACCACAAAGTCGGTTTTCTGATATACTTTACCGGATTCTTTTTCATACATATACATATTCCTAAAACCATCCCTATTCGAAAGGAAATAGATATTATCATCCTTGTCAAAAACGGGATTAAGGTTATCTGCACCTTTGAATATCGGCAAATTTGATTTACTCCCCGACTTTACATCAAGCACAGCAATATTCATCACCCATTTTCCATGAGTTCTGCCTTCTTTTATACTTATAGCATCTGTGGCAAATACAAGCTTCCGACCATCTAGAGAAAAATCTGCATGAATTTCAGAATACCTGTCATTTGTTAATCGTTTCAACCTTTTTGATTTGAAATAATACGCGTATAAATCAACCTGCCCTTCAACCAGTCCGGTCAACACAATATATTTACCATCCGGAGACCATACAGGATTAGTAAATGCTCTAAGATTGTTTATTTTTATTTCATCCAAAGTTTTTCCGGACTTCGGTTCTTTTAAAACCAGAATATTCTTTCCTTTTTTAAAGGCAACAAATGCAAATTTTTTACTGTTAGGTGACCATGTACCTGATGATTCTAAAAAATTGTAGTTATCTATATGTGCGTCTTTCACTTTGCTGGACAACTTTCTAATGATTTTTCCGGTATTGGTTTTTGCCAAATACCAATCCGTGGTAAAAACATCTTTTTCCGATATGAAAATCATATATTTTCCATTCGGACTGATGGATGGCGACACATTCATCTTACCGGCATTTTTACTAGACACGACTTTTCTCCCAACTGTCTTTTCCTTTGAATATTTTATAAAATTTGAATAGTAATTTTTTAGCGAACTTACCCATTTTTCACTCAACTCCTTATAACCGGTGTGCAAAGTAGAATCAATAGCAATTTGAAGTCCATATAATGCTGTATTAACAAAAAGCGGCTTTATCGCTTCATCACCATATGTTCCGGCTATAAATGACCAAAATGCCTGCCCATATCTATATGGAAAATACTTTGGATCATTCAAGTGTCTGATATTCGGAATATCATCATTAAAAACAGCATCTCTCATCCACATTGAAGTATATGCATCATTTCTGCCTTTAGACAAATACTCTGCCATCCCTTCAACCATCCATAAAGGAATATTCTGCAGTGACCTCAATGAAGTAGAATCACCATTGATTATAGCATTATACTGAAAAGCATGAACTAACTCATGACCCAACACATGAAAATCCTGTTGGTTTGTAAAAGAAACCGGAATAACTACTCTATTTTTAAAAGCTTCGGTAACACCACCTGTACCTATACCAATAGATCCTCCTATCGCATTTGTTTGTTGAAAATCCGCATGATTATTATATAAAAGAATTGGGTTTTTTTCTAAAAAAGTATCTCGGAAGATGGCTTGATGCAATCTATACCAAAGTTCTGCAAATTGCCCCTCTTCATTAATCTTGTATCCATTGTCCATATAATAATACAAATCAAAATTAGGTGTTTCTTTTACTTTGAAATTAAAATTCCTATATTTTGGCTTATTTCTTCCAAAACCCTGTGCACTCATATCCACAATAATTGCAAAAAAGATCAATATAAAAAACAAAAAAGATTTTGACATAAAAGTGTGTTCATTTACCATAACTCTATTATTTAATAAAAATGCAATATAGTACAATTAACTGAATCCATTATATATTTTCAAAACAAAAAACGCACAAACGACAAAACTCATTATATAATATTCGCTAAAAGTTATAATTTTTTAAACAAATCCGTCAAGGTATCTGATAAAAAACCCCTTATAAATCATTTTTTTTCGTATAATTCATAAAAAAACAACGTTTTTTTTGATTTTTCTTTATTGTTTACTTGACTTTCAAAAACATTTTACATACCTTTGTGTTTGTTAAGGTTACATCAGCTTTAACACAACAACCATTAAATAATATTAAAATCGAACTGAAATGAAAAAATTATTACTATTTTTATTATTCTTAAGCATTTTGTTTACTTTTACTGCTAATTCGCAAAGTTGCGACATTACATTCAATCCCGAGACTGCAGATTATGTTGCAGGAGAAACGTACAGTGTAATATTATGTTTCAAGGACTATACCGCTACCGGTTTACCGGAAAACGAAAAAGCTACATGGGAAGACTATTTTGTGAATTTTACTGCAGATGGAACAAACGCGGTTTGGGAAGCTTTGGGTGCGGGAAACACATTTTCCAGTTCTTACTGTATAAAAGTTACATTTGTAGCTGGTCCTGTAAATTCCATTAGTATTGGAGCTAAAGCCACAGGCAATACAAATGGATGTGTACAAGTTGAGTCAAATTCATACTCAACAGTTCCGATTGAACTAAAATCATTTACAGCAGAAAACAAAGGTGATATTGTGAATTTAAACTGGTCAACTCTTTCTGAAATAAATTTTGACTATTTTACTGTTGAGATGTCTCTAAATGGGGAAGATTTCGAATCAGTTACTGATATAAAGGGAGCAGGAGAAAGCAGAGATCTTCAAGACTATGAGTTTAAAATGTCATTAAATGAAAAACTTAAAAGATATCCATTTCTTTATTTTAGATTGAAGCAAACAGATTTGGATGGTGCTTACACGTATTCTGATATAATTACATTATCAACCAGAACAGATAATTTATTGGATTTTGGTGTCAACAATGCTTATTATAGCAATAATAATATTCATCTTGACATCGCTTCATTTATTGCGGAATCACTTGATATTAAAATCATAAGCATAACAGGACAAAATATTTACAATCAAAATTACGATGTAACTACCGGGATGAATTCAATTAACTTGCCCATCAGCACTAATTATTCAGGAATCGCTGTTATACAAATCGCCAATAACAATAAAATAATTACTAAAAAAGTGTTTATTGATTAAAACACAATAAAAATAATATATAAAAAAGCCTTGATAAAAAAATCAAGGCTTTTTTAATATATTATTCAGATAAAAACACATAGTTTAAAATAATATATATATCTTTGCAAATTGTAATTTAATCTTTAAATAATTATAATTAAAAAAGAACAATTGTGTTAAATCCGGAACGATATTTAATAACATCTGCCTTACCTTATGCAAATGGTCCACTGCATATAGGTCACTTATCGGGTGCCTATCTAAGTGCGGACATATTTGTGAGGTTTCTCAGAATGATGAACAAGGATGTAGTTTTTGTTTGTGGTTCTGATGAGAACGGAGCTGCGATTACGATGAGAGCCAAGAAGGAAGGCATCAAGCCACAGGAAATAATAGATAAATATCATGCCCAATTTTCCGAAGCATTTGAAAAAATGGGAATATCATTTGATATTTATCACCGCACATCCTCAGAATTACATAAAGAGACTGCACAAGAGTTTTTCTTAGATCTATATAATAAAGGAATATTTCAAGAGATTGATTCAGAACAGTATTACGATGAGAAAGCTAAACAATTCCTAGCTGATAGATACATCACCGGAACATGTCCAAAATGTGGTCATACTGAAGCGTATGGTGATCAATGTGAAAACTGTGGATCGACATTGAGCCCTTTGGAATTGATCAATCCAATTTCTACTTTGACTCAGGAAAAACCAATACTAAAGAAAACCAAACACTGGTATCTTCCTTTAAATAAATACGAGAATTGGTTGAATGATTTCATTGTAGAAGGAAAATTGGACGAAAAATATCATCACGATGTATCAAAATGGAAAAATCACGTAATAGGGCAATGCAAATCATGGCTAGATGGTGGATTACAACCTAGAGCTATGACTAGGGATTTGGACTGGGGCGTAGATGTTCCACACGAAATAAAAGACTCAGAAGGCAAAAAGTTATACGTTTGGATGGATGCGCCAATCGGTTACATTTCTGCTACGAAGTATTGGGCAGAGAAGAACGATACCGATTGGAAGTCATATTGGCAAAATGACGATACGGCTTTGATTCATTTCATAGGTAAAGACAATATAGTATTTCATTGTCTGATATTTCCTGCAATATTAAAAGCTAAAGAGAATTATATTCTTCCAATCAATGTTCCTGCAAATCAATTTATGAACCTAGAAGGAAATAAAATCTCAACTTCTCGAAATTGGGCCGTATGGGTAAATGAATACATTGAAGATTTTCCTCAAAATATTGATGAATTGAGATATAATCTCATAAAAAACATGCCGGAACATAAGGATAGTGAGTTTACATGGAAAAATTTTCAAGAGACCAATAACAATGAACTCGTAAATAATATAGGTAATTTTGTAAACAGAGTTGTTGTATTGACCAATAAGTATTACAATGGTTTAGTACCGGAATTTGACCAAGACAGCATGTTCAAGGGGGTTTGGGATGAAGATTTTGGTGGATTTCATGAAACCGAAATGCTATCACTTCACGATGAGTTACAGTATCTAAACTCCTATTTAAGAAAATACGAGTTTAGAGCAGCATTAAAAACTCTGATGAACATATCTGCAAAAGGAAATCAATTATTGCAGTTCAATGAGCCATGGAAATTGATAAAAGAAGATCCTGAAAGCGTAAAAGCAATAATGAATTTAGCACTTCAAATAGTAAATGTTTTATCAATAGCTTCCTATGTTTTCATGCCTTTTACTTCTGCCAAACTCAGAAAATTATTAGTACTTCCTGAGATTGAGGGTAAAGGTGAGCTTTTGGAGTTATTGGATGAATTGGCTCTTGGGGAATTGCCGTTAGAAACAGGTCATAAAATAAATAAACCTGCACATCTTTTCTCAAAAATAGAAGACGATGTAATAGAAGCCCAAATAGAAAAGCTTAAAAAAAGTCAAAAGGATGAAAAAACAGCTACAATTTCTTCAGATAATGAAAAAAAAGATACTTCAAACAAAGCATATAAAAAACAAATTAATTTTGAAGACTTTACCAAACTTGATTTGAGAACAGGCACGATAAAGTCAGCGGAAAAGATAAAGAAAGCAGATAAATTATTAAAACTCATTATTGATCTTGGAGACTGTGAAAGAACGGTGGCATCCGGCATAGCAGCTCAATATTCTCCGGATCAAATAATCGGAAAAAAAGTAATCCTATTAGCAAATCTTGAGCCAAGAAAAATTAGAGGTGTAAAATCACAAGGAATGATTCTTATGGCAGAAGATAGTCAGGGGAAACTAAGTTTTATAAATACTGACGTGGAATTAGAAAATGGCAGCATGGTTAATTAGTGCCTGTCCAAAAATTATGAATATAATCTTTTTGCGATATTTATATAATAAATTCATCAAGTAATCTGTTTGACTAGTTGTAAATATTTTTAAACTTATAAATTTTAAATACTATGGCGTTAGAACTAACTGATGCAAATTTCAAAGAAGAAATTATCAATTATAAAGGATTAACCGTTGTCGATTTTTGGGCAGTATGGTGTGGACCTTGTAAAATGATTGGACCAATAATTGAAGAAATTGGTGAAAAATTTGATGGAGTAAAAGTTGGAAAATTAGATGTTGACAATAATCCTGATACAGCTATAGAATACGGTATCAGAAGTATTCCTACAGTACTATTCCTAAAAAATGGAGAAGTCGTTGAGAAACACGTAGGTTCAGCTCCCAAATCCGTATTTTTTGAAAAAGTAGAGACGCTTTTAAACTCTTAAAACTGTATCGAGGCAAAAAAAAGAAATATTTTATCAAAATATTTTGCCTGTTGCGATACTTTACATTTTTTTAATGACAATTACTCAAGTTGAAACCATTGTTAATATTTAATGCCAAATTGGTAAGTTTTTATTCTTGAGTAATTGTTTTTATTTTATTGGCATTTTTCAGTGGTGAATGCATAAAAATTTGACTATTGCAAATTGAGTTTTTTGTATAGACACTGGAATTAAACAACATCAAATTCGATTATGGATTTTTTTAAAGATTACGATCTTAAACAAATAGAAAACCTTAATCTTTTCGCTAAACAAGTAGTTGAAGGATTTATTATTGGGCTTCACAAAAGCCCTTTCCATGGCTTTTCTGTTGAATTTGCTGAACATAGACTATACAATTCAGGAGAACCTACAAAAAATATTGATTGGAAAGTTTTTGCCAGAACAGATAGATTATATGTCAAGAAATATGAAGAAGAGACTAATCTTAGATGTCAAATAGTAATTGATACCTCTTCATCAATGTATTTCCCTATTGAAAAAAAAGATAAAAACCATATCAATAAACTGCGTTTTTCATCATTAGCTGCAGCATCTTTGATGAATTTATTGAAGAGACAAAGGGATGCATTTGGACTATCGCTTTTTGATGAAGAAGTCACAGTCCACACAAAAACAAAATCAAGCACAAAGCATTATTCTCTTCTATTAAGCCAACTTGATAAGTTTATTTCAAGCCCCGAAATGAATACAAAGACCTTTGCTACATCAGCACTACATGAGATTGCAGAGAATGCTCATAAGAGGTCTTTAGTTATTATTTTTAGTGATTTGCTCGATTCTTACAGTTCATTAGATGACCTCTTTTCAGCATTACTGCATTTGAAGCACAACAAACACGAAGTAATTCTTTTTCATGTGGCAGATGATGATAAAGAATGGAAATTGAATTATGAGAACCGTCCATATTTATTTATAGACATGGAATCAGGTGAAAAAATAAAACTCCAAACAAATGAGGTAAAAGAACTTTATAAGAATAGAATGACAACTTATAGGGATACTATTAAAAATAAATGTTTGCAATATAACATTGATTACATTGACGCTGATATAAAAAAAGGATTTTATCCTATTCTAAACTCATATCTGATAAAGCGAAACAAAATGATTTAACTTGATTCTATAAAGTGTATTTTTAAAATTCGGGACAAACAAGTCCCTCATTTGTTTGTTCACCTAGATAACTTACCGACAATTCAAAGGCTGCAAGATTTTTTCTGGAATTCACAAAGTGTGTAAGAACAAAATCGTACGATGTACCAATCATGAAATTTTTATATTGTACTCCAAAAAACGGCACGATAGCACCTACCCCGAAAGAATCTAAATCTTTTATGGTATGAACACTTAGTCCAAAATGCAAAGCGATTAAATCCCAGTTAAATGAGGATACCTTAACATTTGAGCCTAAATCCAAATCCATAAAAGGACCTTGAATCACAAATCTGATACGAGGTTGAACTGTAACAAAAGATGCAGATTTATAATCAAGTGATGTATGGATAGTGATTTTAGGATACAAACCATTTGAATTTGTAATATTATCTTGATTTCTGTAAAATGAAATATTAGGTGTTGAAAAATGCTGATATGCGATACCTGTACCAAAAACAGTATTATTATTAGGTGTGACTGTATAATAGACACCAAGCGAAAAATCACCCACAGCAAAATTATTTGCCAATACAGGTTCTCTTGTTGGAAATGTGTAGGCATCTATTTTATTAAACATATCACCAAATGTCAAATGCTCTCTGTTAATATTCTTTTGTATGACACCTCCCTGAAAACCTACTCCAATAAACTGATTAGTGCGAAACCCCAAAGCTTTATGAAAAGTAAGACTTAGATTAATAACATTAGTATTAAAATCATAAATATCAACTCTATCGTTGATGAAATATAGGCCTACTGCTAGTATATCTTTTGAAAATTTATTAAAAGTATTGAATTTATATTTAATATCAGCCGACACTACATAGGTCTTAAACTTTGTATCAAGCGCTCCCCTTCCTTGTTCACGGTACTGGCTTGAAACTCTGACAAACCCATTAAAAAGTCCGGTAAGTGCAGGATTAAGGTATGCTCCGGACACATAGGGTTGACTAAAGTTAATATCTTGACCAGTCAAACTACCAAAATACAATAAAAAAACAACTAAATACTTTATCCTATAGCCCATAAATTAAAAATTTGCACAAAATTAAAATTTTTATCTTTGCATCATGCATTAAAACATTTATTTTTCATTACTATTGTGTTTTATCTAATCTAAAATTGGATTTTTCAATTAGAATAATCGTATTTACCCAAAAATAAAGAAAAAAAACACTAGCAAATAAGCTGAATCCATCATTTTTTTTGTTTATAATTTAGTTTGGTATAATCAAAATACACATTATATTATTTAGTTAGTCTTCAAATAACGAAATAATATTAAATTTCATAGGGCTTTTATTTTGTCAAGCCAAATATTAATTTTATTTTTATCCCATAATTGCATCGAAAGATGATAATTTCTTTTTTTAATTAAATTTAATCATTTTATAAACAATTAAGTTATGGCAGCAGAATATAGTTTAAATGACTTTATGGCAGGGCTTAAAAAGCGTGACCCTAATCAACCTGAATTTCATCAGGCAGTACATGAAGTTGCAGAAGTAGTAATTCCATATATCAATGAGCATCCTGAATATCACGGATTGAGCTTACTTGAAAGAATTGCGGAACCTGAAAGAGTAATCCAGTTTAGAGTTGTTTGGACTGACGACAACAACAATATCCAAATCAACAAAGGATACAGGGTAGAATTCAATAGTGCAATTGGACCATACAAAGGCGGATTGAGATTTCATCCTACTGTAAACTTGAGTATTTTAAAATTCTTAGGTTATGAACAAACACTAAAGAATAGTCTTACAACATTACCTATGGGTGGTGGTAAAGGAGGATCTGACTTTGACCCAAAAGGCAAATCAGATAACGAAGTAATGAGGTTTACACAAGCATTTATGCAAGAATTATTTCGTCATATCGGCCCTAACACTGATGTTCCTGCCGGTGATATCGGTGTAGGAGGAAGAGAGATAGGATTCTTATTCGGAATGTACAAAAAACTAAGAAATGAATTTTCCGGGATATTGACAGGAAAAGGCCTTTCATGGGGTGGTAGTCTTATCAGACCTGAAGCAACAGGTTACGGTTCTGTATATTTCATGAATGAAATGTTAACAGCAAAAGGAAACTCAATAGAAGGTAAAAAAGTGCTTGTTTCAGGATCAGGAAACGTAGCTCAATACACCATAGAAAAAGTATTGGATTATGGTGGAACTCCTATTACAGCTTCTGATTCATCAGGAACTATTTATGACCCAGATGGAATTGATAGAGAAAAGCTAGCTTACATTATGGATCTTAAGAATAATAGAAGAGGAAGGATTAAAGAATATGCAGATAAATTTGGAGTAGAGTATTTTGAAGGAAAGAGACCTTGGAATATCAAGGCTGACTTAGCATTCCCTTCAGCAACTCAAAATGAAATTTCTAAAGAAGATGCTGATAATCTAATCAAGAATGGTGTAATTGCTGTTTGCGAAGGAGCAAACATGCCTTCAACTCCGGAAGCTATTGAAATTTTCCAAAAAGCAAAAATTCTTTATGCTCCAGGTAAAGCTTCAAATGCAGGTGGTGTTGCAGTATCTGGATTAGAAATGTCTCAAAACAGTTTAAGATTATCTTGGACAAGCGAGGAAGTTGACGAAAAATTGCATAACATCATGAAAGACATTCACCAAAACTGTCAAAAATATGGCGGAGGTAGTGATTGGACTGATTATGTAAGAGGTGCAAACATAGCAGGATTTGTAAAAGTTGCAGATGCTATGATAGCTCAAGGGTACGTTTAGTTTTTAACCAAGTGGATATTAGGGGCTTACCAAACGGTAGCCCCTATTTTAGTGTCTGTCTATAAAGTGCTTGATTTTAATTGACTCTAGAGGCAGACACTATATATTTCAAATAAGTTTCATTGTCGTATTTTGACAATAAAATAGAAATATTTAGAAATTATTAACAATTCTGTAACTTTTACTTAGATTTGTCGTTATGTTAGTATACAATAAAAATTTTAGTGTATGAAACGATTTATCAAACAACATATTTTTATTATAATAATTGGGATTTTTTCTCTGATATCGACTGGTTTTTTGATTGGAGACTATCACTTTTCAAACAATAACAAAGCTATTGCAAACATCTCTTCAAACTCGGTAGAGAAAGAAGTTAAATATGAAGAAGAAGAGTTTGAATCAAGTGATTTTAGTATATTTAAAAATATATCCGAAGCCATTGATGAAATATTTTCCTTAGGTTTTTAATCAACAAAATTCTCCTCAATTCTTTTTTTATTTATTCGGTCAGCTTTCTTTTTTTAGTTTATAGCCATTTAAGAAAGACTTAATATCCATCCTTTTTTTCCCTTGCATTTTCACATCAAGTATATTGATAAAACCATCATTTGTTGCTATTTTAAAATATTTTTTATTGTCCGTCAATATCTTCCCTGGTATTACTACTTGTGCATTTTGTTCTTTCCCTCCCTTATAAATCTTAAATATCTTATCGTCAATTGTAGTCCAAGCTCCGGGATACGGGCTTAAACCCCTAATAAAATCATAGACTTCTTTCGAACTTTTGCTCCAATCTATTTCGCAATCTTCTTTAAATATTTTTGGAGCTGAACTAGCCTTTGATGAATCCTGTGGTTTTAACTCCACATTTCCTGCTTTTATACCTTTCGCTGTTTTAAGCACAACTTTAGCTCCCAATTTCATAAGTCTATCGTGCAATTCTCCTGCTGACTCATCATCCCCTATAGCAATCTTTTCTTGAAATAAAATATCCCCGACATCAATTTTATGCTGCAACTTGAACGAAGTTACTCCGGTTTCTTTTTCTCCTCTGATTATCGACCAGTTAATAGGAGCTGCTCCCCTAAACTTTGGCAACAAAGAAGAGTGCAAATTGTATGTACCCAAAGGTGGCATATCCCAAACTACTTCCGGCAACATTCTAAATGCAACAACTATCTGGAGGTCTGCTTTCAAACATTTAAGCTCTTCTAAAAAATCAGCAGCTTTCAAGTTTTTGGGTTGCAACACTTTAAGATTATGCTGTAAGGCATACTTTTTCACATCGGATTCGATAAGCTTTTTCATGCCCCTACCCCCATATTTATCAACAGAAGTAATGACTCCCACTATGTTAAATCCATTTCTTCTTAGGATATCCAATGATGGAACTGCAAATCCGGGAGTCCCCATAAATACAATAT
>JALSPK010000201.1 GCA_026986005.1 Saprospiraceae bacterium | reverse complement strand
AATCCTGAAAAATATCATTTATTCTGTTATTGGAAAGGCCATCTTTTGTAGTAAAAATATCAAAACGGTAATATGGAGCATATACGACCTTATGTTGCCCCCGGAGCGATTGAGAAGCAACTATCATAGCCCATATTAAGATAGTACTTTTCAAGACTTATTAAATTTGTATAAAGGTAGTAAAAAATTTAAACTTTTTCTAAATATAATAAATATTTATTGAAAATATAAAGAACTAATTGCATTTCGCAATACAATAGCATACAAAACGTTACATAAACCTATTCGATATTAAAAGAAAACAGTTATGAAAAGCACCCTTTTATCAATAATTATTACTATTTTTACAATTAACTCTTATTCTCAAACTATTATAGTAAAAGATAGTTTACAAAGCAAAAATAGTTTCACCATTGGTATTTTAGAAGGTGGGGGATCTCTTATAGGGGCAGATATTGAAATTCTTCTTATTAAAAAATTCGGGATACAATTTGGTGCAGGATTAGTCGGATACGGCGCAGGATTTACTTTTCATTTAAAACCATCAATTAGAAGTTCATTTATTTCTGTTCAATATTGGCATCAAGGTATAGGTAGATCTTTTACACAAAGTGTTGTGAGTGCCAATTTTGTTTACAGAGGGAAAAAATGGTTCACTTTTCAAATAGGACTTGGTGCCACATTGGATAAAGGACCTGTATGGCCTAAGGAAACTAAGCAACTACCGGTGATTTTAACTTATGCAATTGGAGGTTACACCCCGATATAATAATTAGTGTCTAATTCCTTCATTATGCTCGTGTTTTAAACAGTTATTGACAATAGTCAACTCCTTGATTTCAAATACTTCACAAACCTAAGGCTCAAACAATTTATTTCACGCAACTGACTTAAAAGACAGAAATACTAGTCACTTGTCATAATAAACAAAGGTAACATTTGAAAATCTTTATAATAAGGTCTTAATCTTTCTGTATTATAATACTTATCAACCTGAACAATTTTACTTGATTTTGAGATTACCTCAATTGGAACATGATCATAACGACCGTTTTTCAAGACGACCAATCTACCGTGAATACCTTTCAATAATAAATCCAACGCCATATTCCCAAAAGCCATTGGGACAATACTATCAATAGCATCAGGACTTCCAGTCCTAGTGAGATAACCCAGTTTTTGATTAATTATATTAACTCTTCTTCCTTTATTGTACTTAGGAGATATCTCTTTGATTGCAGCAGAAACTTTTTCTCCGATTCCACCCAATTTGGCATGTCCATATGCATCGCGTTCATCGCTTTGAAATGTCATCTCTTCTTCATGAGCAAATTGCGCCCCTTCCGACACTAAAACAATCGAATAGCTACTAGGATTTCTAAGTCTATCCTGTAGTAGAAGCTGCGTCAAAATCTCCGGATCAAATTTATGTTCCGGAATCAAACATCTATTTGCTGCACCAGCCATTGTCGGTAACATAGCAGTATAGCCTGCATATCTACCAAATACTTCAAGCACCATCACCCTCTCATGCGAACCGGCAGAAGTACGCAAATCATTTGCCAGTTTAATTGTTCTGGAAACACAAGTACTAAATCCTATACAATAATCTGTCCCGGGAACATCATTATCCATTGTCTTTGGTATAGCGATTACTTTCATGCCTTTTTTGTACAAATGTTCCGCATAACTTAAGGTATCGTCGCCACCAATAGCAATCAAATAATCAATTCCCAACCATTCTAGGTTTTTCAATACTTCCGGTGTCAGATCATTCATCTCATCTACATAAGTATCTTTTAAATGATCGGGCACATCCACCTTCGCTACCGCTAGAGGTCTTGTCCTTGATGAGTGTAAAAATGTTCCTCCCGTTCGTGCTGCTTTATTAACAACATTCTGAGACAAATCTAAATAATTTAATGAATTATCAACTTTTTTATCCCGTATTATCTCCATGATTCCTTTCCACCCTCTTCTTAAGCCTATTACTGAATATCCCTCTCGTATTGCTCTAATTGTCACTGCTCTTATAGCGGGATTCAATCCCGGCACATCTCCACCTCCTGTTAAGATTCCAATTATTCCTTTTGTCTTTTTCGCTCTAGCCATAATTTCACTTTTTATTTTATCAAAACAATAATACTGCAAATTCTAAGCCAATTATTTTACGTCAAACAATTTATTAGCAACTACCGGTTTATTTCCACTATTTCCGGTTAATTGCAGCAAATATAAACCGGATTTCAATAATTCAGTACCTATATTTATTTTTTGAATCTCCGCACCATTAAGATTAAAATACTTAGAATATCTTAAATCTCCTAAAATGCTATATATCTTTACTGAAACACCTTTCATCCCCGTATTGAAAAATTTTAGCTTCAACTTATTTCTAATCGGGTTTGGGTATAAAAATAATTTTATCTCTTTTGCACCAAGTATTTCACTTGTCCCAACCGCTTGGCAAGCATCCGAGATGAAATCACAATACGTCCTTGATGCTAAAGAGCAGTCTAAAACAAAAGGGTTTGGTTTATTATTTTGGTATTTTGCAATTTTCCAAGTTCTAATCCACTCCAACGAATCAACAGGATCTTGAAAATGCCATTCACATAGAGTTTTAATTTGTTTACTAAAAAAATTGGGGTCTTCTTGATCTGCTTCAGCTTTGTACATAGTATAAAAATACATCATCGCTCTTGCAACATTCCCTTTATGGTCTTCTCTTGGCTCAAAAAATGTACTTATATGTTCACTATAAGCATCAATATTACTTTGAGGTTTATTATGCAAAATTATATCATTATAATACCAATCCTTAGTTTGATTGTCATTGATTTCATTGAAAGGCAAACTCCCCCTGTCTGAATTTACATTTATCTTGGATGGAAACAAATGGTGCATATCTGATTTTGCATTACCATCCTTAGCTCCTTTACTTCTAGGGAAAGTATGCTCTGCATTAATTCCACTAGGTTTACCCTCTTTGTACAAATAAGAAGAGGGGTCTACATTTGGAGGAAGATACAAACCATAACCTGTATATACCCCATAAACGGTATCGTTATCATTATAAATCTTACCATATAATGTATCTCTTGCTTGTGAATAATCCAATACTGTTGTAGGTTTATACTTCTGCACAACTTTTGTTTTCAATTCTTCTCCAGTAAAACCTCTAAAAACACTCTCAAACTTATACTGGCCAAACCCCATATACGAGATACCAATTAATATTGATATTAAAAATAATCTATTCATAAAACACAACCTATTTATTAAAAAAAATTAAATAGTGTCTATGTATAAAGTGCTTGATTTTTAAAAACAAAAATTTTAATGAGATTTTTACTTTTCCGAGACGAAGTGATGCCTAAGTATCAGCGAGTTGAGAATAATAAAAATGTCGCAAAAAGATTGCTTTTAAATTTTAATGACTTTAGAGACAGACACTAAATAGTAAAGGTACAAAAAAATATTAAAAGAGTATCAAAACCAATATTTTAATCTGGTTTAAAATTCAAATTTAGACTGAGCTGTCACAAAACTTTTTATATTAAAATCATCCTACATCCGCGGGAATCTTAGTTATATATCCAATATTTTAATAAAATTCGCTTGAATTATTATAGAATAAAAAATAAGACGTGATTTTTTTTAAAATAAATATGGGAATTAATTATTTTAGCTTATCTTTGCACTCCTTAATTAATAGGGTCGGTTTGCCGAGTGGCTAGGCGACGGTCTGCAAAACCGTTTACACCAGTTCGAATCTGGTACCGACCTCAAGAGAAAGCCTGTACATCAATGATTTGCAGGCTTTTTTCTATTGTTTTAATATTATTCCTTGAAACACCCCCCTTTTAATTATTATCGTATCAAAATAATTTACTTCATCAAGCTCATACATCAAAAACAAATACCTCCTAACTGCTTACTTTTTTATAATTCCATACAGCCAATAGATTGACCAAAACTGCATAGATAGCCATTATCATAAAATGTTGTGTAACGTCTTTAAAAGTACTACCTTTGAGCAAAACCATTCTCATAAATTCTATAAAATATTTAATAGGATTGAACCAAGTAATCTTTTGAGCCCAGCCGGGCATACTTTCTATAGGCGTAAAAAGCCCGCTCATCAATATAAATATCATAAGGAAAAACCAAGAGATAAACATTGCTTGCTGCTGAGTATCGGATACCGTAGAAATCAATAAACCTATTCCTAAAACTACCGGCAAATAAACTAAAGCAAAGGAATATACTAACAACAAACTACCTTGGAATTGTATATGAAAAATCAATTTTGCAACTATTAAACCAATAGTAAGTTCCACTAATGCAATTAATAAAAAAGGCATTAATTTCCCTATAATAAATTGATATTTTTTAATCGGTGTAACATTTAATTGTTCAATAGTCCCGATTTCTTTTTCCCTTACTATTATTATTGCAGTCAAGAAAATGCCAACCATCGTAACCAGTAAAACCAAAATACCGGGAACCATAAACGTAGAATAATTCATACTGGGATTAAACCAACTACGAGAAGTTATATTTATTGGAGATAATAACTCTCTTCCGGTTGCTTGCTTCAATATGTCTAAATTATAGTCACGAATAATCATACTCGAATAAGCATTTGCCAGTCCTGCTTTTACCCCATTTACCGCATCAATGCTTAGGTGTACTGGAGACTTTTGTCGATTAATCAGAAGGTTTTCAAATTTTTGTGGAATTTCTAATATCAAATCAGCCTCTCCTTTTTTCATGTCCTTCATCGCAGCCTCATCTCGAAAAGATGAGTTGACTATATTAAAATATGGTGAGCCTGAATATTTTGAAATAAGAGCTCTTGAAAAGGCACTTTGATCATTGTCAATCACATGTAGATTTAGATTTTTTACTTCAAAATCAGCTGCAAAACCCAACAATATTAACTGTATAAAAGGCATTATAAATAGTATAGGAAGAATTGTCATGTTCCTGCTAATTTGTATAAATTCTTTTCTCAATATTATCAAGATTGTTCGCATTTCTATTATCCTTTATTCAAGTCTTATTTTAAAATTTTTAATACTCAGTACCATCAAGGCTATCATCATGCCAATCAAAATAAGAGTTTCATTCAATATATATGTTATATCCACTCCTTTAATCATAATATCTCTAATGATAATCAAGAACCATTTTGCCGGAATAATATGGCTAATGTATTGCAATATTTTTGGCATACTTTCCAATGGAAAGACAAATCCTGACAATATGATAGTCGGTAGCATCAGTCCCATTAATGATATAAGAAGAGCTTCTTGCTGTGATTTTACTTTTGTGGAGATGAATATACCTAAACTCAATGACGTAACTATAAATAGTGTTATTTCAAATAGCAATAAAAAGTAATCTCCTCTAATGGGCAAATCAAAAACGAATACTCCCAAAATCAAAATTGACAATGCATTTACCAATGATAAAAATATATAAGGGATCACTTTTCCTACTATTATCATATAAGGTTTTAGGGGGGAGACCAATAGCACTTCCATGTTGCCTTTTTCTTTCTCACGTGCGATTGATATTGAGGTCATCATTGCCGAAATAAGCATCAAGATAATTACTATTGTTCCCGGCACAAAGAGATAAACTCCTTTGAGTTGGGGATTATACTCCATTCGAGATATTATTTCTATACCTTTTGATGTTTTGGTCGTTAATTGAATTTCATTTTGGTAATCAATCAATATTTTGCTGATATAATTGGTCAATGTCGCCGCAGTATTCGGGTCGGTAGCATCAGATATAATCTGTATAGAAGGATTCTCCTTATTACGAAGTTTTTTCGCAAAATCTTGTTCAAAAATTAATGCAAGTTTGATTTTACCTTTTCTAAAAGAGCCTTCTATTTGTTTTGAATCTTGTAGGTATTCTGATAATAAAAAATATTTAGTGGATAAAATCTTATTACTAATTTTCTGAGTGATTTTATCTTTAGAATTATCTACAATTGATATTTTAGCATCAACTATCTCATTAGTAATTGCAAATCCAAATAAAATTATTTGAGCGATAGGCATTCCAATAAGGATAAGTAAAGATTTGGGGTCTCTAATAATGTGATAGTACTCTTTTTTTACAAATGCCCAAAACGCTTTCATTGTATTTTCATATTTTAATCAATAAATATTCTATTCAATTCTCTAAATATTGCTATCCTCTTGCTAATTTCACAAAAACCTCTTGCATGCTTTTTACGTTCAATTTATTCTTTAATTCCATCGGTGTATCCAAGGCTTTTATCTCACCATCAACCATTATCGATGCCCTAGTACAATACTCGGCTTCATCCAGATAATGAGTTGTGATAAATATTGTTGTTCCCTTTTCAGATGCTTTGTAAATCATCTCCCAAAATTGTCTCCTGGTGATAGGGTCAACACCACTTGTAGGTTCATCCAAAAAAACTACAGAAGGATTGTGCACCATTGATACGGCAAATGCCAATTTTTGCTTCCATCCCAAGGGTAAATCCCGCACAAGCTTTTTTTTCATATCAACCATACCCAAATCCTTAATCAATACATCGGTTTTGTTCTTAATCTCTTTCTTTGAGACACCGTATATTCCTGCATAAAGTCTTATATTTTCAAAAACTTTCAAGTCATCATAAAGAGAAAACTTTTGACTCATATAGCCGATTCTATATTTCACTTTTTCCGGATTTTTAATCACATCGTATCCTGCTACTCTTGCTTTACCTGACGTAGGTTTTGAAAGACCTATCAACATCTTAATCGCTGTAGTTTTACCTGCTCCATTCGCACCTAAAAATCCGAATATCTCACCTTTTGAGACGTCAAAAGAAATTTTGTCCACAGCCGTGAATGAACCGAATTTCTTGGTCAAGTCCTTTACACTAACGACGTACTTATCAATTGATTTATTCATCCTTTTTCAACATTTTTGCCATAAAACAATCCTCAATATTAGCCTTTATTCGCTTTGTGACAGTATTTTGATCTGTAAATTTCCTGATTTTACCATTCAAGTCTTCAGGATTCATCTCCTCTTTTATCGTCAAGTGTATTGATTCCCCAAATGGAAAAGCTGTGTTGGTAATATCCATTTTTCGAAGAGCTAAAAGCAGCTTGTAATAGTCTTTTCCCGACACTGAATAAATAGGCAAATCAAAATCTTCAACAATTCTTTGCGGAGTGTTGATTTCCAAAACTTCACCCTTTTGCATAAAAGCTACTTTATCACACAATTGTGCTTCATCCATATAAGGTGTAGATACTACAATAGTGAGGTTTTGTTGTTTTAATCTCTTTAGCATTTCCCACAACTCTACTCTGGACACCGCATCTATACCAGTTGTAGGTTCATCTAAAAACAGTATATCCGGTTTGTGTATCAAAGCGCATGATAAAGCCAATTTTTGTTTCATCCCCCCTGATAGATTACCCGCTTTTCTATTTCTGAAAGGCTCTATTTGTTGATAAATATCTTTGATTAGATAATAATTATCTTTTATTTTTGTATTGAAGATTGTCGCAAAAAATTTAAGGTTTTCTTCTACCGTTAGATCTTCGTAAAGCGAGAATTTACCAGGCATATACCCAATCAAATTCCTTAGTTTTTTGAAGTCTTTCACGATATCCAAACCGTTTATTTGTGCATTTCCGGTTGAAGGGAAAAGCATGGTGATAAGAATCCTAATAAGAGTAGTCTTACCAGATCCATCCGGACCGATCAGACCGAACAGCTCACCCTTTTCTACAGAGAATGTTATTTCTTTCAATGCTTCAACAGAACCAAAAGATTTTGAAATATTATTGATATTTAAGAAATCACTACTCATTGGAATTGGATGATTTTTGTCCTTTATTTTCCTTGTTTATATTGAAATTCACTTCTCCCGGCATCCCTATTTTAATGTTTCCATCATTTTTTACAAGTATTTTTATCGCATATACTTGATTCACTCTCTCCTCTTTTGTTTGTATTGTTTTGGGAGTAAATTCAGCCTTAGAAGAAATCCAAATAATTTTTCCCGAATAGGATTTATTAGTGCTAGCATCCTCATCAATCTGTACTTCCACTTCTTGATTTAGTTTTATATGGGGCAATTGTGCACCCGAGATATACGCCTTTAGTTCCAATGCTGACAAATCGGCAATTTTATATATAGGCATTCCCACTCCTGTGATTTCACTTTGCTCCTTATATACAGATAATACCTGACCGTCAATTGGATTTTTGATAACTGATTTCTTTATCTTTTCATTTATTTGTTCAATTTGAGCTTTCAAAGGAGCTGCCTGATTTACTATTCCGAAATTGATATCTTTAACTTTACTTTTAATTGCCTCTATTTTTTTGTCAGCAATCCTAATTTGTGAATTCAGGTCATCTATTTGCTTTTGAGTAGCAGCCTTCCCTTCAAACAATTTGTTTAATCTGGCAAGTTCACTTATAAGATGTTTTTTTTGCTCTTTGACAACATCGACCTCTGCTCTTGCACTTTGTCTTTTTGACCTTATAGCTCTGATGGATGCCCGGAGAACATCTTTTTGTTTGTGCAGCAATGTTGTATCCAATACTCCAACTACCATGTCCTTTTTAAGCTCTTGCCCTTCGCTGACATTCAAAAAGATTAATTTGCCCGGCATTTCTGAAGATACCATGACAGTTGTCGCTTCAAAATTGCCATATGCATCTGATTTATTTTCCTTAACTTCGCATGATAATAGCACAAAAACCAGAATGACCAACGATATATTTAGTATATTTTTCATTTTATTAGATTCATTTATTTAATAATATTTTAATTTTGTAATTCAATTTCACTATTTCCAACTTATGAATTTCTTTTTTTATTTTTTCTATTTTATTTACATTCAATTCCTTGATATAATCACTGATTTTAGCAGTACCGTTCATATATTGAAATAGAGTAGTCTTGATAATCTTTTTTTGTCTTGCTATTATTTCATCGTCAAAGTGCAAATTAGATTGTATTCCTTCAATCTCGGAATGCAATTTATTAAACTGCTTTTTGATTTCGTCATCCAAAACTAACTTTTGATTATCAATGAATGATCTTTCAGCATTCAGCTTTTGTTGTTCAATCGAAGATTTTTTCCAATCCCAAATATTCCATACTAACTTCACACCGCCGATGGCATAAGGCGCAATATTATCGTCAAAAAAATTAAAAGGATTGGGGTAACCAATTCCAGCTTTTGCAAACAACACCACTTTAGGTTTTTTTCTTGAAGTAATAAGGGTTTTACTTTGAGATAATAATTCAGTTTTCAATCCAAACAGTTTATATTCGGGTCTATTTGTCGCATCAAAAATATAGTTGTCAGGAAGGTCGATATCTGGTATTTTTTCTTGCTTCAGATCTATTCCTGCGATATGGGATAAAACTACTTTTAAAGTAATAATTTTGTTAGCAATATTAGCTTTGCTTTGATTTACTTTTATTTTTTCAATATTTAATTTATCCAAATCACTTTTTAGTGCCACTCCATTATCAATAGCTGAATTCACGATTTTTTCTTGGGTGTCCAGTAAAAATAAAGAACTATCCAAAATCTCTTTTTGCTTTTGCAATAATAGTATGGAAAAGTAAATATCCACCACTTTTTCCTTAATTTTAAAAAGCAGTACATTTAGATTTTGGTCTGCGATTTTTGCTTTGATTTCCTCATTTTTAATCAATGATTTTATCAATCCTCCATCAAAAAGCATATAATTAGATTCAAGATTAGTCTGTACTCTGTACAAAGGCAAACTAATGGGGTCAAGATTGGGAATTGGAAATTCCAAATCAATATTTTCACTTTGAATTGACGCCTGAGCATTAAAATCAATATTTGGCATATTCCTTTTCTCAAATGCTTTAATATTTAGCCCGGATTTGCTCTCAATCAAACTGCGTTGACCATTCAGGGGATGGGTTTTTACCGCAGACTCCAATAAGACCTCCAGATCTACTTCATCATTCTGGGCTATCATACTAAAAGAAAGAAAGCCAAGAAAGAAAATCATATTTATTTTTAACCATTTGGGTAACATAATCATATTTTTATATTGTTTATCAATGTATCGACTATCGTTCTTTTTCTTAATCTCATAAAATCGTAAAATTGAATATCCGACATTCCAGAGATTTTTTGCAATCCTGGTTTAGCAAGAAATGGATATAGGATAAGAGACAAGACATCCAATATAAATTGTAATGGATTTATTGGCCTTATCCTCCCACTGGCAATTTCCTCTTGAACTAAAGCAAAAACAAATGCTTTATCAGGTGTTTTTACATTGTCCAATAGGGTTTCAACAAAAAGATCGGTATTATGATTTAATTCATTTATAATAAAAGGTGGAAAATGAGGGTTTTTTGACACTATTTCAATATATTCATCCACAATAAGCTCTAATTTTTCAAAAAAAGTTTTGTCCGAGTGTAATATACTATCTAATCTGGGAAAAAAATCTTCAGCGCTAATCTTCAATACCTCTGTAAATAGTGTTTTTTTAGTCTTAAAGTAATAATGGAGCAGTCCTTTGTTGATACCTGCATCCTCTGAAATATCCCTCATTCTTGTTCTGGAATATCCCTTAACTACAAATACATTTGTAGCCGATTGTAGTATTTTTTGCTTGGTAGAATCACTCATAACAACATATTTACCCATTTGGGTAATACAAAAGTATAATAAAATAATTACAAAAGCAAATTATCACTAAATTTCTTCTCTCCATGCGCTATGATCAATATCATGAAAATGAAACAACTCTCTACCTGAAAATCAATAATTATACACCGGATTAGTCAACATAGCATTCAACCTTGGCCTATCGGCAGGTCGAATACTTAGTTGTTACCTGCTGGCTTTTTCTTTCTGTTATGAACTAATTTGATTTTTACAGGAACTTGCATTTATAAATTGAATACAAGAAACATTAAAAAGCCTCAATCTCGTGTTTAAGGCTTTATTCTAACATCCAGAGTGGATTACTCTAATGCAATAATCATACTTCTTGCTTTATTTTTGTACCATTATTTTTTTACTTTTAACTTTGCCATCTTGTTTGAAAACCAGCAAATAACTTCCTGTTGTTAAACTCAAATTGCTTAGTGTTTCTCTATATTCACCTTGCACTAATTTTCGATTGAAAATAGTTTTAAGTTTTCTGCCGTCTAAATTATAAAGTTCACACGTTACATGACCGGTACTTGAAACATAAAACTCCACAATCGATGATGATTCAATTGGATTAGGGTAAACTCTGATTTTATCAATTTCTGCTTCATTTTCTACAATTGACGTTGTTTCATCTATAAGGATAACAGCGTTTGCATTTACAATTTCTCTATCTTTAACCACATCAGGTCCATATCTTTGAATAAGACCAACAAGAGAAATATTATTTTCATCATACTCTACCGGTAAGGTGAAGTTAAATGTTTTACTATAGTTGCTACCGGATACCACATTCGTGGGGATTGAGGCAGCTACTCCTTCAGGATTTCCGAGTGTCTCTCTTAAAACATGATTGTGAACATATCCGGAAATTACTGCCGGTGCGTCAATTAAGGTTTGAAGATAAGATGGTCCGGAAGTCCAACCACTAAAATTTGAATTGGCTTGATCATATGCCACTCCTCCAGTTACAGAATCTTCCACAATGAAACAATTTAACCTAAAATTCCCTGTTGCATTTTGAATGAAATTTGCAGTGATGGTAACGGATAAATCTCTTGTAGATGAATTATAAGACTTCGTAATTCCTACTGTAGCAAGTGGTAATTGATTATACACGAGATCCATATATTTATCCAGAGTATCAAGACCATATTCCCAAGGATTGGATGCTGAAATTGCAGGCTTTGAACCGGGGTTTCCCGGAAAATCTTTTCGGTCAAACAGAAAAGTTGGTGAACCGCTAAAATAAGGAATCATATACAGCTCAATTTTGAATACGGCCATAGGATCTTGTCCCCCGGGTCCTGTATGAACGGCTATCGGAATAGCATTTGGGTAATTGGTTTTCAAATGTTCAAAATAAATACCGCCGAATCCGCAAGAAGCACACCACGTACCGGTTGACTCTTCAACAAGTACTCTTTTAATTGGAGTTTGACTATATCCATAGGTACTGAATAGAATGATAATTAAAAATAAATAAACTGTTCTGAGCTCTTTCATAATTGTTTTTTTTTGTTATTGTTTTGCAAATATCAATAAGAATTTATCCATAACAAAAAATTAAGGTATGACAATCAATGACACAAGCTTTATTTATAGAAAATCATTTCGTAGAAAGAAACCATAAATATCCTCATCACTTAATATGTTTAGTTTTTTACGTAATCTATTTCTCCTTTTATTTACGGCTACCGCAGTAATATTCAATAATCGGGCAATTTCTTTTGAAGAAAGCTGGATTTTTAAATATGCACAAAGTTTAAGTTCATCAGTTGTAATATTGGGATATTTAGTTTTTAACTTTTCAAAAAACAAAGGGTGAACTTCAATAAAATGGCGTTTGAAAATTTGCCAATCGTCATCCATTCTCAAACTATCGGATATTATAGAATTAATTTCTCTATATGATTTTAATGGTATTATTTCAGCTTTGTCATTAATTTTAGAAATTTTTTGTCGAATACTATCCAATATTTCATTCTTACTCATAACATGAATTGCTGCGGATGTCAACTCTCTATTTTTTGATTGTATTTTTTCTTCTAATCTTATTCGCTCTATTCTTTTTAGTTTTTGATCTTGTTCTTTTTGTTCTAATTCAAATTCCAGATTCTTTTTACTCAGCTTAATTTTTTCGAGTTCAAGTTCTTGGATTTTATTTTTCCGTAATTCAAGTTCAGCTTTTTGCTTAATTTTTTTTATTCTTATCCAAAAAATATAAGAGACTAATATAACAAGCAGCAAGAGTGCTACAAGGAGAATCGAAGTAAGCCTATTATTCTTTTTCTCAAGACTTAGCTTGCTTTTAATCAAATTCATTTTATGCAAATGCACCTGTCTATCTGAAAGGATTTGGTTTTGAAGTATTAAAGCATTTTGTTTATAGTATAAAACATTAGTATTGTATTCAATATAGTTTTTATAGCTATTCAACGCATTTTTAAAATCGCCCATTAATTCATAACATTCCATCATTCCTTTATAGGCATCACGCAAAATTTCATTTTTATCCGGATGATTTGTTAAATCAAAATCTAATGTTTTTCTGAAATAATCCAGAGCATGAACATAGTTTCCTTTTTTCAGATATAATTCTCCAAAACTAATGTTAATTGCTGATTTTCTGAGAACTAACCCTAAACTATCTATTAAATACATAGAACGATTCAGGTAAAATTCAGAGCTATCAATATTATTCATATACAAAAACGATAAAGCTATGTTATTGTAATTTATCGATAGTTGTTCCAAATAATTGTTGTCAATATTAATCTTTATTGCCTTATTGAAATATCTAATTGAGCTTTGATACTTACCTTTTAAACGATGAATCTCTCCTATGAGATTAAAGTCATTTGCCTCAATATTTTTCTCCTTTTTAGCTTGTATCTTGTTAGATTTCCAATAAAATGATTCCGCCAAATCATAGTTTCCTAAATCAATGTGATTAATAATAATTGCCTGATATAGTTGAGGCAACAAATATGTACTGCTATTATTGAGGTACTTTATACCTTCCAGTGAATACTCGATAGACAAGTTGTAATACTGCTTATTATTATAGGCAATTGCAAAATTATAACAAGCTTTAACCTTATCTTTTGTAGATAAATCGGATTTGAGATATGTCCGAATTGATTCTTCAGCTTTCTCTATTTTATTTTCTTCTATTAACTCAATATAATAATTGAGCTCATTAGTTGCTTCAGGCATAGCTTGTGCACGAGGCTTTTGGAAAAACCCGGCCATTAAAACAAGTAGAAACAGAAAGTTATTTATGTATTTAAATTTTAACAATTCTTAAAATATTTAATTAATTCGTGTCTGTCCATAAAATCATTAAAATTTAAGCACTTTATAGACAGACACTAGTTAAAATGACCGATCCAGCCATAATAAAAACGCTTTAGCAAAATTAGCAGATTTTTGGGAAATATGTCTAAACTGAGCCTTTTTCTCTAATAAAGAGATATAATATTCTGAAATCATATAAGCGGAAATTTCATTCGGATGGTCTAAGCCCATAGAAACAGGAAAAGAATCGATATAAGGTGAGAAGTCTGATAAATTTTGTACTCTATTGTTATTTAATGAATCTTTTGCGATCCTAAATATACCATCTTCGTATATTAATGAGAATACTACATCTTTAAAATCTCGTCCCATTACGGGCGTTACAGGCGTTTCGTCAATCAATGTTCTTGCCCAGTAATAATCGTTTTTGTATTTAAAAATCCATTCCGGTTTTGGAGCATCAGGATTGGTGATTTGATTCAACAAAATGGTAGTATCAACTTCAACCTCTGCTTTTTCAAATTGCCAGGAATTTATGTACAAAGAATCAAATTTCCACGAGTAATATCTTTGTAAAATATGAAATTGTTCATGAATTAATAAAGAACCCAATTTTTTTGCTACCAGCAAGGAGTCAGATTGAGTCATATTGTCACTCCAGTTTGAAATAAGATGATCCAAATGTCTTTGACTAAGTATGATATACGCTCCTCTTGTATGAGCAAAGCCACCACAAAGCCAGTTTTCAATTTTGATAAACCTCCATGGATGACCGGCAATCAATTCAAGTCTGTTTTCTAAAAATATCCTTTTTATAACTTTAATCACATACGATATAGCAGATTTCTCCTTTTCTGTAAAAGAAGTTACTGCAGAAGAAAATTTATAGCGAGCGTAGTTTCTAGCATCTTCTATATTCTCACTTGGTGGAAGGCTGCCTGTAAGTGCATATATCTCACGAAGCTGTAATTTTGAGAAATAAGGTTCGTACGATTCATCTAAAATAGCAATAGAACCCTTTTCTGCATCTAAAAATACGACATCTGTAGAAGCGTGTGCTTTCGAATAACTATTTGAATGAAAATCCAATCCTTGTGCAAATGAGCTAAAACAGGTTGAAAAAACCATGTAAAATAACCCACCAACAAATATTGTGTATTTTAAAATACTCATTTTTGCAAAAATTATTTTTTTATAATTAACCGTTTGTTTATAATCGCATTTGTCTTTTTATTTCTCAGGACAAAAATATATCTACCATCGAATAACATGGAAACATCTAAATTATTACCATTCAAGTTCCTCTTTTCAAGAACCTTTCTACCAAATATATCTAAAACTGAAATATCGTAATCGTTAAATTCAATGTCTGTAAATGTGATCGAAGTTTGTGCAGGATTAGGGAACAGGATTATTTGATCCTCTGTATTTTCCAATAATCCAAGAGTTGATGTTACATTTACTAAAACATCAATTGAATCAACATAATTTAATCCATCTGCAGAAATGTAATATCTGTAATGAGAGTTCCCTACACCAGGTGCTCCAACGTATAAACTTAACTCCTCAGTACCACCATTCTTAATTGATGTTGCGGACGAACTCCAAATATTCAATGTAGATACTCCATAGCATAATCCCCCCCAACATAAATAATTAAACCAATCTTTCGGTTGTTTTAAATTGACACGGGTTATCATCCAATTTTGAGTCGTCCCGGAACTGTTTGTAACATAAAGATGAGGAATAGAAATATTTGATATTGGAATTGTATCTATTATTATTTCAGAGCCGGTAACATTTTGTCCATTGATACTATCAACAGTAATTGTTACTTGAGAAAAAAGATTATTAGAAGCGAAAATCATCGATATAGCTAAAAATAACATTCGAACTGTTTGCATAATATAATTTTTTAAATTAAAAGCACAATTTTATGCAAATATTAAGAGGTTTAAAAATATTCCGCTATGACAAACAATGACATTTATATTGAGCTACCACAAAATTCTTTAAAATAAAAAACAAAACTTTTTATAATCAGAATATTGGTAGCGGTTTGGTATAAGTATTCCCCCATAAGTACAGGATTAGTCAACAAAACTCAAACTTGGCCTATCGGCAGGTCGAATACTTCGTTGTTGTGCACCGTTTTAATTCTTATTCCAATTTTTTCCTTTCCAATCGTTCGCGTGCTTCAATTAATATTTGATGTAATTTCATTTCAAGTTGCTCTTTTGGTAATAATTTTGTCCAATATTCTGCGACCACAATTCCATCTTTGTGCATTTCAAGCAACTCAATTTGCTCTTTACTGGCTTCTGTGCATAAAATTATACCAATTGGTGAATTTTCTCCTTCTTGTTTTTCATATTTTCCCAGCCATTTCAGATATAGTTCCATTTGACCTTTATACTTTGCTTTAAATTTATCAATTTTAAGTTCAATTGCAACTAATCTTTTTATTTTCCGGTGGTAAAAAAGCAAATCTAAATAATAATCATCTCCATCAATTATCATTCGTTTTTGTCGTTCAACAAAGGTAAATCCGCTCCCTAATTCAAGTAAAAACAACTCTAATTCTTTAAGAATGGCACTTTCCAAATCATTTTCCAAATAACCGTCTTTTAGATCTAAAAAATCCAAAAAATACGGATCTTTAAAAAAATCTTTTTCAATTGTCTTGCTCCCATATAATTGAATATTTGCATTTTCCGTTCTTTCATAAACTTTTTTTGAGATTTGTTTCCTTAACTCTCTGACTCCAAAACTATTTGCAGAAGTCAATTTTGCATAGAATAATCTTTCTTTTTCAGTTTTCAATGGAATTATTGCCAAAAAATGAGACCACGATAATTGTCGTGACAGTGTAACGACAATTTCAAAATTAGGAAACTTTTCGGCAAATTGTATCATTCGCCTTATATTTTTTTCATTAAAACTTTTGCCAAATTTATTTTCTAAATCTCGTGACAGTGTAACGATAATTTGTTTTCCATATTCAGCTCTTTTGTTTTTTAGAACTTCGGTATTAATAATTTTTCCAATATACCAAAAAGTTTGCGTTAAAGCACTGTTTAATTAAACAGCTAATTGAGATTTTGATTTTTCAACGAGGCTTATAATCTCATTTAAAATTTTATTGTAATCGTTTTTATCAACCAACATTATTTATTTCTTTTTGACAAAGATAATATTAAAAAAATTGAATTGTGAATTTGGATTTTGCCTTTTTGCATTTTTCTTGAATGGTGCAGAACGCCGGTTCGTCTAAAAAACATATAATTATAATGCTAATTTACGGGAAATATTGATATTTCCAAAAATATATTGAAACTTCGATTAATTTTCAAAAAATTGCTTAAATGTTTTTAAAATTGGTTTTTGGGGTGCAAAACGGCTTTTTGGGGCTAAAATATAAGTAAATAAACGATTTATTGGTTTACCCAAGAATTTTATTAGCTTTTCAATACCGATGATATTCATTATTCGTTTAAGATTGTATGCAATAAACATAAAACCTACATCAGCATTAGCACGTTGCAGTGTTTTCTTAGTTAGTATGTAATTGAACCCCCATTTTATAGTTCCAAACGGGTGTTCTACAATTGCCTGTCTTGATTTATAAATATCGGGATTGTTTTCAAGATTATTTTTATTTTTTTGAAGTGCATCTGCAAATTCGTGCCTTTCAATTATTCTTTTGCTTTTTGATTTGGTGCATTTTAACCTCAGTTTACATACTTTACAATGATTTGTTTTGTATTGTTTAACTCTATATGACTTTTTTTATACCAATTACCATTAGTTTTAAGAGTTTGTGCGGCCGGACAGGTATAGTTTTCGAGTTCTTTATATTTTTTCTTTTGTTTGTTGTGCTTATCGATTTTGTCTTGAATTTCTTTTTTTTATCGCCATCGGCTTTTTGCAATTCTTCGACATATTGGCTTAACTTTTTTTCAATATATGCGATATGACGATCAATTTTTTTTTGATTATAATTGTTTTTCTTTGAATTTTGAGCACGTAATTTTGTTCCGTCCCCGGCTAAAAAAATACCGCCTATTAAATACAAATTTTTGGCAATATCAACCGTTGCACGAAACACTTTTTTATATTGCATGTTAGCAACTTTTATTTCTCCAATATTTCTTTCCAAACCGTGAATGAGGGTCTTTCTGTTCCATTCTCATCAAGTAATCCCGTATCTCTCCATAATTTACCAACGTCTTTGTATTCAGGTGGAAAAGTCTCCCAAAGCTTATCATAATCACGATATGCCCACCAAATAATAAATTCATAGTTTTGATTATATGCATTTAATAGAAGTGTTTCGAGATATTCTTTTTGTTCGCAAACATCACTTTCAATGTTTAAATTGAAACTACTTATTTCTAAATTTTCTGCTAAATGCGTAGTTTCAACAAAAGCAATAGGAATGGTAACTTCTGAATGCAAAAAGTCAAATGCCTGTTGAAATTCAGATTTGGTATGTTGTCCTTTGAAGAATGGGTAATAACTGATGGCAGCAAAATCCATATTTTGATTAACATAATTGCTGATTTCTGAAATAAAGTCAGTTGGATGTGTAACTTCAGGATTATACCAATTATGCAAAGTGACAGATTCTGCTAATGGTAAATTCGGATAATCGATTTTTAATCGGTTTCTAATATTATTCATCAATAATTTATACTCTGCCCATTTCGTTTCAGATTTAAGTTTTAGTTCATTTACTTCCATAGCAATCACTAAATAATCGGGATTGAATTTTGATATTAGGTATTCCAAGTGTTTGAAATAAGCGTTTTCAATACTTGTGTCGTTCAATGCTGAATAAGCAGGAATGCTTCCGCCATAATCTTCAAGTAAATCACTACGGTCTGTATTAAGAAGACTTACAGATAATAAAAGTTTATGATTGTTCAACCTTTTTGAAACACGATAGTTTATATTATTTGTAAATTCTGTGGGCAATGTGGAATTATTTATCCAAGCATTCCAAGGTATTTTATCGTCAATTTGTTCTGAGTATATATCTGCATTTGATTCTATAAATTGATAGGTCTGTTCCTTATCGACTTCATTAGGTCCAAAACTCCACGTACTAAAACCCATTTCAAAGTTTCTTTGGGTGATTACATCAAGCGAGTTATTATCTTCACAAGTTAATGTACTAATATTGTCTTTATTGCAACTTGACAAGAATAATATTCCCAATAATATGTATGAAATTGTCTTAATCATTTCGTTTCCTTTAATTGTTGCTAAACGGTTGGCAATATGAAAAGTTTGGCATTTTAAAGTACCAAATTTTTGCTTGTGCTCTATGTGTATTTATTGCATCATCTTGAAATTTAGCACTTTCTGTTAAATGCACTATATTTTTTGTTACCACGCTTTATTGTTTTTTGATGATTTTATTTGAATAATTATTTAAGTCTGTTTTAATGTTAATAATATAAATACCTTGATTTAGATTAGAAAGATTAAGTAGATAGTGATTGTTGGGTGTTTCTACTTTTTCACTAGAAATAAGATATCCAATAGAATTATAAATAGTTATGGTTTTAATTATTTCATTTGCATTACTTTTTATAAATAGATTATTGTCAATAATGGGATTAGGAAATAAATCTAATTGATTTATAAATGAGTTTTCGGATATGTTTAATGGATTTTGAAATTCATAAATACCAATATCCGGAAGTGTTCCGGGAAAAGGAATAGGATTTCCATCTCTATCAAATGAGGCTGTTGGTGTTATTCCTGAGTCAATACAAGGAGAATTGTTTTGTAAATGAAAATCCTCATTTACAGTATCTATAAACAAGGGGTCATTATTTAAATTATTACTGATAGTGTAGTAATTGGTGTTATTATTAACATTGAAAGAAGTAATATTCATAATTGTATTATAAAAATCAATAGTTTGATCTGTATTATTACAGAAGATTAGGTTGTTTTGAAAAATATTTCCGTGATTTGAATATGAATTAAAATCAGTAGCTACACGAATTCCTATATTATTATCAGCTGTTCCACAATTATAAATGATATTATTTCTAAAAATATTATTGGTTACGTCTCCGTATGAATTGTTTCCAGAAATGAAAATTCCATTGCTTTCACAATTTATCATAAGGTTATTTTCGAATACATTCCCATAAGTAGCTATATAATATCCCTGCAAACCAATGGCATTTCCTGTAGTATAAGGCTTTAAAGGAGTGTTTTTTATATCTTTAAAAATATTATGATGAATATGATTGTTAAAACCATTAAATTGGTTTTGAACAGATATATCAACAAATAAATTATTATATATTTCATTTTCAGAACAGTATCCATCAATTGCAATCCTGCCTCCATAAGCAATATCAGGAGATGTAATGGTATTATTATATATTTCACAATTTTGAACAACTCTTTCATCTAATTGTGGTCCGCCCCGTTCTGTTGCAGGAGCAAAAATATTGATATTTGCATGGCAGTAATTCTTAACTATCGAATTTTTTAATTCACAATTTATAGTACCTCTAAACAAAACACCTTCTCTAGGTCCTCTATTTGAAACTCCTGAAGCAATTTCAACTTGCGAATAATCAAATGTATAATCAGTATCAACATTACAATTATCTATAATGACATTATCACATAATTGGAAATTAACCCCATTAACTTTATATGCTCCCATTAAAAGACCTGAATTCGCATATTTACCAACTTTTAAATTAGTAAGTTTAATACCGGAACAAGAAGATATTGCTATACAATAATTATATCCGCCAATAAATTCTATGTTTTCAATAGAAATATTATGGTCATTTGCCAAATTAAGAGCCGAAGGCTTTGATGAGAATTTCAGATTATGATTTAAGGGAGAATCCATTGAATATATTTTTAATATATTAGTGTTGTAATCATAATACCATTGAACTAAATCAGGAATATTTGTCCCCAATTCTTGTTCTCTCCCGTAGGCAGCATCCAAAACTTCCACTCCGTCTATAATCAATCTTTTGGGATTATATAAAACATCAGCTGTACTCCAAATATTATTACCCAGATTAGTCCAAGTCAGATTATTATGTGTTTCCGTTACATCAATAATCGGGTTGTTTCCTGCACCATAGCTACTAACAATAATTGGTTGAGAAATAGTACCATTAGAATTTATCTTAAAAATGTCATTCCAAGTATCTCCTTTTTTTAATAAAATGCGATCACCGGGCAAAAAATTAGAATTCTTAATTTTTGCTAAAGTTTGCCAAGGAGTACTAGATGATGTTCCATTATTATTATCATTTCCTGATGATGAACTAATATAGTAATCAGTTGCATAAGTGAACTGCATCAATAATAACAGTAATAATGTGATTGTTGGTTTTGTTTTCATAATTATGTTTTTTGATATATGGTAACGGTGATGCGATGTGCGTCAATGGCAAATATTTAGTATAAACATTGTTAAGGAAGCAATTGTGAATTTTCTGCGAATTTTTCTCTAAAAAATTGGATGAAAATTTGCCATTGCGTCACATCGGATGTTAGTTTCCGTATTTTTTATATTTATTTTTTCTTGATTGTACTTTTTAAATATTATTTTAATGTTAACAAATTATCTTTTTGATCGATTAAACCAATAATGCCTTGATGAACGGAATAATATATTTTAGAGAATTTTACATCAATATTAGAATTTGACTTTTTTATAATTGAGCTAGTATCTAATTCAAGCACATCATAAAATTTATATCCATTTAGAGTAATTGAATCTAAATAATCTGTTCTTTTCTTATATGAATATTTTAAATTATTTATATAGAATTTATATTTATACCATTCGTATGGTGATTCTTGTATTGATAATTCAAGTGACAAAATAGCAAATGAATCATTTCCAGGTTGTCTATTGAGGTAATGAATTATATATTCAAAATTAGTATTAAGTGATACGCTTTCATAATTATAAACATTGTAGAAATCACATCTTGCACTATTAATATGACATTGTTCCCCAGATTTTCCTACAGTTGAATCAATTAAGTTAATTACGTGAATAATTGAACTGTCTTCATTAGACAAAGAATAATTGTCCGCGTTTCTAAATTGACGATAATTGTTCTCTGGTTTATTGCAAAAAATGCAAATATCAGGGTCACAAGAGTTAAAAAACAAGAAAAATAATGCACCTAAAAAAACGTATAAAAAGTTCATAACTTTGGATTATTAATGTTGTAGATTATTAACGATAAAGATGTATTCATATTAATAATTATGTTTTGAATTGACTTTTTAGAACATATGGGAACAGAACGTCAGTTCGTCTAAAAACATATAATTATAATGCTAATTTACGTAAAATATTGATATTTCCAAAAATATATTGAAACATCGATGAATTTTCAAAAAATTGCTTAAATGTTTTTAAAATTGGTTTTTGGGGTTCAAAACGGCTTTTTTGGGTTAAAATACCGCATTAAATCTATGCGAGCCACATAACCGAAATGATTTTTAACGTTTGTTGTACAAAGTATATTTTGTTTTATTTTTATTTCCAATCGATTTAAAAATTCCCAATTCTACTCCTTTTTTCAAATCTCTACTCGCTGTAGAAGTAGAAATATTTTTAAAAATTTCCATATAATCTTTTCTGCTAAATTTATTTATACCTAAACTTGCCATGTATTCAAGTCTCTCTATTGTTGTAAGTTTTCTTCCGCTAAATTTTAATAATTCTGTTAATGATTTATCAATGACATTCAACAAATATTCAATAAATGGTGTTGAATTAGCTTTTTTATCGGATAAAGTTAATGATTGATAATATTCTTTTTGTGTTTTTGAAATTAAGCTCTCAAATGGCAGAAATTCAAAAATTGGATATTTATCCATTAAAATTATGGTTTGCCATAATCGCCCCATTCGTCCATTGCCATCAGTAAAAGGGTGAATAAACTCCATTTCATAATGGAATACACAACTTTTAATTAAAATTGGATCTTCATTATTCTTGATATATTTAAACAAATCAGTCATTAAATACGGAACATTTTGATATGGAGGGGCAATATGTGCAATATTTTTCCCATGAACTATTCCTACACTTTCTTTCCTGAATTCTCCCGGTTTTTCTACTAATCCTCTCATTAACAATTTATGTGCATTTTTGAATGAAGTAATCGAATATGCAGAAAAAGAATTTATTTTATCATAAACTTCTATTGCATTTAAAACTTCCAGAATATCTTTCTTCGGGCCTATTATTTTTTTATTGTTTATTAATGCTGTTATTTGCTCTTCTGACAAGGTATTCCCTTCAATTTTCAATGAAGAGTGGATTGTTTTTATTTTGTTTCGTTTTCTTAGTTCAGGTTGTGTTTTGTCTAAGTAGTAAGTTTTTACTTCACCAATCTTTTCATATATGCTGGTTGTTAATCTTAAAATTTTTGCGGTTATTTCGTATGGTGGTTTCATTTTATTATTTTTTTGATACTATCATTTGATACTATCAAAGGTAAAAATATTTACTGTGTCATCAAAATATTTTTGTTATTTTTTATTTTGCATAACGGCGGTTCATAAAATTAGCACAAAATATTAAAAATTAGAAATAAAATCTATAAAATCAGGTAAAATATGGCAAATATATGCCGATATAGGCATTCCCCCATAAGCATCGGATTAGTCAACATAGCATTCAACCTTGGCCTATCGGCAGGTCGAATACTTAGTTGTTGTGCAGTGTTTTTTTATTTTATTGTATAATTTGTCCCTGCTCCAATTCCATATTTTTCAATTAAGTTTTCATTTAATAATTTCTTTAATATTCGTTTTACTGTTGGATTTGGAATGTGTAATTTACTCGCAATTTCACCGGATTTACTTCCCGGATTACTTTCAATATAAGTAATTATTGATTTCTCTCTTGGCGATAATTTTGCTTTTGTTCCTTTTACTTCTAATTTTTTTATTAGTTGTTCTTGAATATTCAAAAGTGCCGATAAAAAGAAATTAATCCATTC
>JALSPK010000200.1 GCA_026986005.1 Saprospiraceae bacterium | reverse complement strand
TCTTTTTGCGATATTTTTACTTTATTCAAATTACTGATGCTAAGGCATCACTAATTCTCAGAAAGACAAAAATCTCATCAAAAATCTTTATTTTTCAAAAATCAAGCACTTTATAGACAGACACTAAATAGTGTCTGTCTATAAAGTCGTCAAAATTTAAAAATATTCTATTGAACGGACTTACCTACACCTTTTGTTGAATCACTTTTTTCTTCAATTTTAATTTTTGGTTTTAAAACAGGTTTTTTCACAAGTATAAGTACCTCATATTTTGCTTTGGGGCGATACTCATCATACCAATTGAATCCATCCAATAGATGAGGACTCAATATTTCTTTTTTTATTGGAATCAAATCAGATTTTGGAGTACCGAAAAACTTAATGTTTTTTACTTTATTATTTTTAAATTCAAATTTTATCTTGCTACAAATCGTCTTAACTGTACCTGTAAGTTCTTGCTTTTCATTTTTCATATGGTATATTGTCTCAGCGTTTCCATCTACATTCATGTTATTTATACTATCGTTTTTGAAGTAAGTCATCACCTTTACTCCCTTGATTTGATTGTAAAGATTTTCAGCGATTATATTAGTGATAAATCCACTATTTCTAGCATATATTTTATCAATTCCATTATTTTTTGAAAAAATACTAATCGTATCACCGGTTATTTGTGTGCTATCAGACCACAATACCGGGTTACTGTATAAAACATATAGGGAATCGTCCGGAAAATAACTTAATGAATCTGCTATTGCCTGATAATCTTTATTGTAAATCCGCACATTATAATATCCTTTTAGCACTTTGGTTGTATCTACTCCTTTGACAATATTCATTGAGATAATAGTGTCTGCCGACATATATGTAGTATCCGATTTATCTATAAACCTCATGAGCAACCTTTTACTTGTGTCTCCATATGCAAGCATATAATTACTGTCTTTTTTCATAAACATTTTGGAACTATTGATGACAATATTAGCAACTGTATCGATAAATTCTACATCTCCTGATGCTTCGCCTTCTCCTGTTTTTTTTGAATAATCGGTGTTTTCGGCAGTTATCTGTATTGCTTCATCAATAATTGTCGAACGGCCTTCAGCAATAAAACTTTCGGTGTCATGATTATATACAATTTTATTTCCAACGGCACTCTGGGTTTTACTTTTAAATATTGCATGACCGATTAGGGTACTTGTATTTATTTTTGTGCTGTGAATAATCGTATCAGCTGAAGAAAAAATATCATCTTCTGTATATTGAGCGTCACCTATCAATACATACTGTGAAAGACTATCTATGTAGTACAACCTATCTGCTATAGCCTGTGCCATGTTTTTCTTGTAAGTCATGTTTTTTTCAAATAGAGCATTTCCTGTTTTTATATTGTAATAACCATCTTCACAATATATTATAGAACTATCTTGTTCAATCAGGGTTTTAGCCAAGAAATATGCAATCCTTTTTTCAGTATCAAAATCCAAGGAATCCGTATGCAAAACAAATGACGAATCATTTATTGCTACATACTTACTAAATTTAATCTTTTTCTTATTTACTTTATATACTCCTTTTACAGAAGTTAATTTTGATGTTTTCTGTGTCAATTCAGCTCCGGTATTATATCTTGCGATTTTGTTATGAACATCGTAATAAAGGTGATTGGTTTTAAGCGTTTTTTTTCCGTTTTCCATTACTACTTTATCTATCAATTCCGCTTTCAACGAATCTCCATTATATATCAATGTATCACTAAATATTTTTATAGAATCATGTTGAATTATAACAATATTGCCATAAGCATAAAATTGCTTGTCATCTAATATTGCAGTATCAGCAAAAAAGTAAGTACTGTCATGATAAATCTTTACATTTCCATTGAGATGCCTGATGAACCTATCTTTGTATTTTAGGATTTTTGTATTATCTGAATTATATACCAATATTTCATCTGTTGAAGTAGTATCTTTAATTTCTTGTGAAAATAAAAGTCCTTTTGCAAAAAAGAAAAGCAATACCAAAATCAATATTTTAAAAATATTTGTATTCATATAGAGTTAATCAATAATTTTTATAAAAAGCAATTACTTTAAATATATCACAACACAAATAAACGAAGATAGATTTTATGGATAGCAATAATTTAGTTTTTTTATGAAATATTTAACTACTATAACTAAATGGGCAATAATTTAATTAATAATTTATATATTTGCGTACTTTAATATTTTCTTGATTACAAAACTATATTAAAACATCTTATTTTACGACATTTTTATTTAAATTATTAAATCATATTACAATGAAAAATATTTTAACATTATTGATTTTTATTATTTTTAGCTTATCTTTAGCGGGTCAAGGCGGGTCAAAAGACTGGTTGCTTCTTGACTATGCAACAGATAGTGTGCCGGGTATAAGTGCAAAAAAAGCCTATGCAGAGCTATTGAAAGGAAGAAAAAGCGTACCGGTGATAGTCGCTGTCATAGATGGAGGTGTAGATTACAAACACGAAGATCTCAAAGATATAATGTGGCATAATCCGGGAGAAAAACCTGGAAACGGTATAGATGATGATAAAAATGGATACGTGGATGATATTTATGGTTGGAATTTTATCGGAGGAGCGGACGGTAATAATGTCAACCATGACAATCTGGAAGTAGCTAGAATAGTAAAAGCATTTGAGTATAAATATAAAGATGCTGACAGGAAAAAACTCACAAAAAAACAGAAAAAAGAATATGACATTTACAAAAAAGCTAGTAAGGAATTGGAGGAAAGTAGAAAAAAAGCAGCGGAAAAAGTAGTCGCGTATAAAGAAAAGAAAGAGTTAGTCTTTAAAAAATTAGATCGCGTAAAAAGCCTAATGGCAAAAGCAAGTATTAGTTTTGATCAAATAGATAGCTTAGATGTATCTACCGACACACTAGCCGGACAAGGAGTAGAATTGATACAAAGAATAAGACAAAGCCCTGAAATAAAATCAATTGAAGATATAAAAAAATTAGTTGAAAGATCTTTCAAAAGACCAATTGAATACTTTTCGGATCAATTGCTTTATCACTATAACAAAGATTATAACTCAAGAAAAATTGTAGGTGACAATTACCTTGACTCAAGTGAAAGATATTATGGGAATCCTGATGTAAAAGGACCCGACGCAAGTCATGGAACACATGTATCAGGAACAATTGCTGCTGTCAGAAATAATGGTATAGGAATGGACGGTATAGCCGATAATGTAAGAATTATGGCCGTACGTGTTGTCCCAAATGGAGATGAAAGAGATAAAGATGTAGCTAATGGTATAAGGTATGCAGCGGACAATGGAGCTAGCATAATCAACATGAGTTTTGGGAAAAGCTACTCTTGGGACAAAAAAACAGTTGACAAAGCGGTAAGATATGCTGAGAAAAAAGGTGTATTGATGATTCATGCAGCTGGCAACAGTGCAGAAAACAACGATATGATTGTACATTACCCAACAGATAAATATGAAAAGAAAATGTGGTTTTGTAGAAAAAGAGCTAAAAGCTGGATGGATATCGGAGCAAATTCATTTACAAATGACAGTATGTTTGTAGCGCCATTTTCAAATTATGGTCAAAAAGATGTTGATCTTTTTGCTCCCGGTGTGGCGATCTACTCCACTACTCCTGAAAATACCTACGCCAGTTACCAAGGTACAAGTATGGCTACTCCAGTAGTTGCAGGAGTAGCTGCTGTATTAAAATCATATTTTCCTGGATTATCTGCTAAGCAAATCAAAAAAATATTGATGGAATCTTCCGTAAAAAAGAATCTTAAAGTGTATGTGCCGGGAACACAACATAAAAAAGTAGCTGATTTCAGTAAGTTGAGCGTCTCAGGAGGTGAAGTAAATCTTTATAACGCTATAAAAATGGCTATTGAAAAGTACGGAGATAAAGCCGCTAAATAGTGTCTGCACAAAAATAATAAAAAAAAGAGGTGAGCTTGGGACTCACCTCTTACTACTAACTAAAACATACATTGTTGAATTTTGAAATTGTCTCTTACACAAATTGTTAATTCAAACAAAACTAATTAGTACAAAAAACGACATAGACTTATTTTATAGTTTAAAACATTTATTACTTGATCACTCAATCTAAAATCAAATAATAAAAGCTTTGTTTTATCATTCATGGGATTAACCAAAACTCACTATGAAGATGCATCATGTTTCAATTGTGCTGCAAAAAAAATAAAAAAAAATAAAACTTTTTGCAACTAACACTATATTACATTGAAACACAATTACATAAAGAGTCATCTTTTTTATTCAGGATACCAAATCACACTATCAAAATTCATTATTTTGTTGTTTTTCACAATGATTCCTTCTGCTTCCAACATTTTTTGCATCATATCAGGCGTAGGGAAATGATTTCTCCCTGACAATTCTCCTTTGCGATTAACTACTCTATGTGCAGGAACAGTCATACCTCGGGAGAAACTTTTGTTCAGTGCCCATCCAACCATTCTGGCAGAACCTAGTTCTAAATAATTGGCAATAATACCATAAGTACAAACTCTTCCCATAGGAATCTTTTGAGTCAGACTATAAACCTTTTGGTGATAATTGGACATATCTAATTGGATGCCCCAAGTTCAAGATTAACTTCAAATTGGTCACTATCTCTTTGTATAGTGAGCTTTATTGTCTCCCCGGGTTTATACTTTTCAAGTGACAAAACCAAATCATTGCTATTATCTATTTTATCATTGTTAATCTTCAATATAATATCACCGAGTTTATTTTTTGTAGTCCCATGAAGTCCGGATTTTTCAGAAGGCGAATCAGGAAAGACATACGATATAACCACCCCGCTTTTCACACCGTAGTCTTTTGCTCTATAATCAGGCATCATACCAACACCAAGTACAGGTCGCCTCACTTCTCCATATTTTATTATATCGGATACTACCCACTTTACAACGTTGACAGGTATGGCAAAACCAATACCGGCAGAAGCCCCCGATGGACTATATATGGCAGCATTTACACCTATCAACCTCCCTGAGGAATCAAGCAGTGGGCCACCTGAATTTCCCGGATTAATAGCAGCATCAATTTGTATTATATCCCTAATTGGAATTTGCGCCTGAGATTGAATCTCACGACCAAGAGCACTTATGACTCCGGTAGTAAGTGTCTGATCCAATCCAAAAGGATTGCCTATTGCCATTACAAATTGTCCTACTACAAGATTATCAGATCTCCCCTCCTTTATAGAAATAAGTTTTTCTTTAGGTGCATCAATTTTAAGCACGGCAATATCTTTTTCCTTTGCAACCCCTACCAAAGTAGCCGGCCATGAAGTGTGATCACTTAATGTTACTTCTGCTTTATCAACTCCCTTGATAACATGGTAATTAGTGATAATATGTCCTGCTTTATCCCAAATAAACCCTGACCCTGATCCTACAGGTATTTCATAAACATTTCTTGACCAATAGTCCTGTTTATAACTGGATGTAGTAATAAAAACAACAGATGTTGATGATTTTTTAAATAAACTTACTACACCTTTTTCATATTGCTGTATTATATTTATAGGAGATAAGTTCGAAGAATTACTATTATTCGCATTAAAATTCACCGAATCTTTAGTAGATTCTTTCTCTCCGGCAACCTTCGAACTTATCAACTCATTTCTGATTTTATTTTCACACCTTTCTTTGGCATCTTTGTTGGCTTTCCATGATATTCCAATCACAGCACCTGTTATAATCAACAGTATAGATAATATTATTTTCTTCATCATGATTATTTTTTTTCTTATGACGAAAAATATACATAAAATAGTATGTGAAAAGAACTTTTTTTACCAACTTGTCACTCCTGCTCAATTGTAATGATGTTTATTATACTCCAGGGCATTGATCTCCAAACCTCTATAAAGATTGTAATTGATAGGGCTGAGGTAAAGCGGTTGTTATTAAATATCAGAAGCCCTTAAATCAATGACTTAAGGGCTTCTGTTTTTGTGGTCCCACAAGGACTTGAACCTTGGGCCACCTGATTATGAGTCAGGTGCTCTAACCAACTGAGCTATGGGACCTTTAAGATATCTTCATATCTTTTAGCAAATGCGAGCGCAAAGTTACATAAATACTTATTCAGTTTCAAATATTATTTAATATTTTTTTAAGAAAAATGTATAATTCCTGTTTTGAGGGGGCGACACTACTTCTTCTATAGAGTAGGCTTTGAAGTCACACGATACTTGCTTTCAATTCCAACTTTAAATAGTATATGTCTATAAAGTGCTTGACTTTTAAAATTAGCCTAAAAAATATCTGTTATTTTGTATTTTTCAATGAAATTATCTTCGCAGCTATACTTACGGCTATTTCCTCCGGAGTCTTGCTGCCTATCGGAATACCGATGGGAGCATCTACTTTTGCCAGCATCTCTGCCGGATACCCAAGTTTTTGAAGAGTTTTAAATGTCTGTTTAACTTTCGATTTGCTTCCGAGCATACCTATATAACCATATTTTTTTTTCAATAATTTGCCCAATATATCCCTGTCGGTATTATACCCGTGAGTCAATATCAATATATATGTTTTTTCGCTTTCCGGTATAAGATCCGAGATATCTTTATAATCTATAATAAATTTCTCATCTGCATAATTATTTTCATTAAATGTGTTTATCCCCGTTCTGGATTCAAATATAGTAATATGAAAATCAAGCATAGAAAATAGTTTTGCAGTTGCCAATCCAACATGTCCACCCCCTATTATATACAAATGGCTTTCCCTGTC
>JALSPK010000199.1 GCA_026986005.1 Saprospiraceae bacterium | reverse complement strand
CAGGAAAAAAACATCACGACCTACAATTTAGCACGAATGAATATGCTGTTACACGGCGTAAAAGATTCGGAATTTGAAATACATCACGGAGATTCTTTATTGAATGACTGGGATATACTCAGTGAGATGAATCCGGTAAAAAAGATGGAGTTTGATGCTGTGGTGGCCAATCCGCCATTTAGTTTGCGCTGGACACCATCCGAGGTGATGGGAGAAGATTTTCGTTTTAAAGATTATGGTTTGGCACCAAAGTCAGCAGCTGATTTTGCATTTTTATTACACGGTTTTCATTTTTTGAGTGATGAGGGAACCATGGCCATTATTTTGCCGCATGGCGTATTGTTTAGAGGAGGAGCAGAGTCACGTATAAGAACCAAACTGTTAAAAGACAGGAACATTGACACCGTCATCGGATTGCCCTCCAATTTATTTTTCTCAACAGGTATTCCTGTTAGTATTTTGGTATTGAAGAAATGTAAAAAAGAAGACGATGTCCTGTTTATAAATGCAAGTGAACATTTTCAAAAAGGAAAACGTCAAAACCATTTGCGGGAAGAAGACATTCAGAAAATTGTAGCAACCTATCAATTCAGAAAAGAAGAAGAGCGTTATTCTCGTAGAGTAAGCATAGAAGAGATTGAGAAAAATGATTATAATTTAAACATTTCACGATATGTGAGCACGGCAAAACCAGAACCAATCATTGATTTGGATGAAGTGAATAAAAAATTAACGAAAATAGAAAAGAAAGCAGATAAGGCACGAAATAATCATAATAAATATTTGAAAGAATTAGGTCTGAAAGAAATTTGAATGGAAGATTATCATCGCAAGCATAGACACATCTAAAGCTTGCTCCCTGATGAAAGTAGTGCCACTTTCTCCCCTATCATCTCTCGCAATAAAATAGAGATAAATTATAAGGGGGTTGTGATTTGCAATATATCATTTAATTCGTAATCCATAATTTTTAATTGGTAACACCTTCTTTTTATCTTATTATCAATCAATTATTAAATTTTTTGATTGTATGGAGTCAGTAGTTCTGATCTTATATTCGATAATAAAAAAATTACAATTAATTTAATTCAATACAACAAAAGGGATTTTTATACATTAAATATTTATTAAATTACAATTATGAGATTTAATATATTATTCTTTTTGCTGTTACTATTAGTGTTCTCATGCAAAAATGAGCCTAAAACTATAAATTATACTTCCATACATGGCAATACTATGGGTACAACTTACCACATCACATATAAGGGCAAGGTCAATCTCAAAAAGGAAATAGAACTGGAATTAAATAGGATAAACAATGAGTTGTCGACCTATATACCTACTTCAACCATTTCCAGGTTCAATCAATCGGATTCAGGCTTAGTAATTGATAAAAAATATCTTTATAATAATATTCTTAAAGCAAGGAAAATATATGATTTATCAGATGGATACTATGATCCAACGGTGATGCCCCTAGTCAATTATTGGGGATTTGGATATAAAGGACACAAAAAAATTAGTAAGGTAGATAGCAATAAGATTGACTCTATAGTGAAATATGTGGGATTTGATAAAATAACTCAAGAAAAACACTCCGAAGACAGCGTATTTCTGAAAAAAAACAATAAAAATGTCCAAATTGACCTAAGTAGCATAGCAAAAGGATTTGGAGTAGATAAAATCGCAGAGCTAATTCAAAGTAAAGGCATTATAGATTATTTAGTAGAAATAGGTGGTGAAATTTATTGCTCCGGAGTTTCATCATCAGGTAAAAAGTGGGTATTGGGAATAAACACACCCAAGGAAAATGCACCTACAACAGAGCTTATTTTAAAGAAAAGTTTGACCGACAAAGCAATGGCAACATCAGGTAATTATCGCAATTTTTATAATGTTGATGGCCATGAATACAGTCATACCATCAATCCCAAAACAGGTTTTCCCGAACGCTCAAATCTATTGAGTGTATCCATTATCACTTCGGATTGTATGACTGCAGATGCATTGGCTACTGCTTGCATGGTATCCGGATATGACTGGTCAAAAAATATTTTGGAAAAAACAGATTCTATTGAAGGAATTTTGATATATTTGAATAATGATAAAAAAATGAAAGTCTGGCAAGAAAGTAAAGATGAATATGATGGAGATAAGTAAGAATAGTCTAAACCGGATAAAACGATTTACAAAAACTATCAAAAGTTTTAAAATTGCCTGTATAAGACACTATTTAAAACACAAATAACAAATAAAAATATAAAAATGGATTTTAATATAAAAAAAGATTTGGTTTTTTTCGATTTAGAGACTACAGGTTTGAATATATTGAGAGATAGAATTGTACAGATAGCCCTCATAAAATATACTCCGCAAAGCAATGAGCCTCAAGAATTGCAAATGTTGATAAACCCGGGTATCCCAATATCCGAAGAATCGATGAAAATACATGGTATCACTCCGGATATTATCAAAAACAAACCTACATTCGGGCAAGTCGCCCAACAACTATATGATTTTATTGGCAATGCTGATTTATCAGGCTACAACTCCAATCGTTTTGATGTACCTATGCTGATTGAAGAATTTGCTAGAAATGGATTTGATTTTGATATTGACAATAGAAAACTGATAGATGTTCAACGCCTTTTTTACAAAATGGAGCCTCGTACTCTCAAAGCGGCTCATAAATTTTATGTCGGTCAAGAGTTTGAAAATGCACATGATGCATTAGCTGATGTCAAAGCGACAATAAATGTCTTGAAAGGTCAATTGAAAATGTACGAAAATACTGACTTTGAAAATAACGATGGCGAAATTGTCAAAACTCCGGTAAAAAATGACATGGATGCTCTACACCAATTCACCAACGACTTGAGCATTGTAGATGTGACTCAAAGGCTAAAATACAATTCAGAAGGGGTGATTATCTTCAATTTTGGTAAATATATAGGACAACCGGCAGCGGAAGTGCTGATTAAAGACAAACAATATTATAATTGGATACTGAATAAAGAATTTTCTCATCAGGTAAAAAAAATTGTAAAGAAACTCGTAAAAGAATATGAAGCTAAATAGAATATTTTTGTTTTTCATTGCCATTTTTCTAACCATAATAGCTGATTCATGTTACAAGCATGAAGAGGGTTGCCAAGATATAAATGCTATAAATTATGATGTTGAAGCTGATAAGAATTGTGAAGACAATTGCTGCAAATATCCTAAAGTAAACTTACAATTTAAAATGCTCTACGATACTGTCGAAATTGATACCAACAATTACTTTACTAATTTTGCCGGAGACTCATTAAGAATACGAATGCTTAGAATGTATCTGTCAAATTTTGTGATTACTGAAAACACGGGGAAAGTGCATAACTTACACAATGAGATTACTCTAGGCTACGGAGATGATAGTATACCTGAGTTTAAGAAAACAAACTATACATCAATTAAGATAAATGAAAAAGGAGGTGTTTTTCAAATAGGTTCTTTAGATAAATTAGCCCTTTACAATCAAATAAATTTTGTTTTTGGCATTGATTCTGTTATCAACCATGCCAGTATAGACAAAATAACTACATCCAGTTATCTACACCAATTTAGTGATAGTATGCATATAAATAGAAAAGAAGGATATATATTTTTAAATCTCCTCGTTAACATCCGTGATAAAAAAGAAAAAAACATTATTATTTACGGTGACGAAAATCTGCGAAGACTCAGTCTAGGAGGATTAATTGATTTCAGAGAAAGAGAAAATCACCTCTTTGCTGTTGATTTAGATCTGAACAAATGGCTGTACAATATAGATTTTATTAATTCACCCGATAGTGAAATAAAACAATTATTGCTGCAAAAACTAAACCCGGCATTAACATTACATTAATACACTACCAATTTTTTAATGACATAACCCACACCGGTTGTCAATTTCACAAAATACATTCCTGCTTTGATATTTTCAGGCAATAACAGACCTATTTCATTCACACCGACATGCGCCTTTCCCGAGTATAGCAAACCTGTTTTTACCGCATTTATATCAAGTAACTCAATTATAACTTTATCTGCTCTTTTTAGTTCAAAATCAAAACTAATCCTCCCTGAATTAGTAGGATTGGGATGAATATAAGCCCGTATATTTGTATGCAGACTATTATCTATAGAAGCCGCATTATATTTGTATCGGACAATAAGCTTCTTGTCTGGATTATCGGAATCAATTCCAGCTGAAAATGTACCTCCAAATGCCAATATTTTACCGTCATCGTCAACTAGCCCATTATAATAAGCACCACCTTCAGCCAAATCTTGTGTATAGATCCCTTTATCTCCAAATAAAGTATCTAACTCACCTTTAGCATTGTACTTTATAATTATTGGTTTAGCTTTATCAAGACCATATTCAAAACCTGAAACCCCGAAAAAATAAGCTTCTCCATCATATACTTGCGAAAAAAATGTAATTAAATCATCCTCAAATTTATCCGATACTGCAGTTCCCTCCTTACCATAGGATTTGTCAATTTCTCCTTCTTTGGTGAATTTAATTACTGCCGGTTGTTCAAATAATGTAAAATAAAAACTACCGGTGCTATCAACAAATATTTTTACAAATTCTTCATAAAACCCATCTAAAATAACGGCACCGGAATCACCAAAATCTTCATCTAATTCACCATCTGAATTTATTCTGCTAAACAATATAAAATTAGAAGAATAATCCTTAGCTGAAAATTGGTTTGATAATAGTATTTTATCACCTTGAAAATCCATATCACTAAGGTAAGAAGTATAATTCGAAAGCCCATATTTGTATATGCCATTCTCAGCAAAAGTCGTATCTATATTCCCTTGCTCATTTATCTTCAACACGTACGAACTATCTATTGAGCTATTCGGCACTTCCGGATTTATCAAACCAAAATTACCACCGATATACAAACTATTATCTCTGTACAAAATTGAATTTATGTCATAGGTATAATTACCAAACTGTAGTTTAATATCCCTAAAATTATTCCCTTTTTCATCAATAATAGTTAAAACCGTGTTATCTTCATAATCCGTATAAACCGTAGCGACAAATCCACTTGGCAAGACTTTAAATGCCAATAATTCTTCAACATCATTAGAGCTGATTTTATAATATCCCTTGTCAGCAAAAGTAGTATCCAATTGACCTGTTTTGCTGTGTTTAGCTAAAATAAAATAATCCTCTTTACTAGCATCATCAAAAATTATATAAGAAAAAAGATAAGAACCATCCATGAACTGCTGTGCATCAATAACTATAATCTCAGTACTGTCCTTGAAATATTCATTTATCACTCCTTCTTCTCCAAACACCCTATCCAAAGAAATATTTTGCGATAATAAATTGAAAGAAATAAAAAACAAAAGTAGAAGTAAAAGTAAATTTTTCATAGTAATAGATTTAATTATACAAATTCAGAAAAAGCGTATCAACGGTACAAATATATAAAAAAAATCATACTACCAATAGTAGACAGGTGTTTCTTAACTCCTTATACTAATTACTTCTTAATATTTTTTCTTTCATCTAATACCGCAATAACCTTATATCCTTTTTTTCTTAATAACTCAATCACACCCTGATTACCGGCAAGATGTCCAGCACCAACTGCAAAAAATGTTTGGCCTTGTTGCATATAATCGGACATACGGGGAATCCATGTATTATTTCTATTATTAAGTAGGATTTTATCATATTTAGAAATGTCTTCCGATTCTATTGATTGATGCAGATCTGTAATATTTTGTTCAAGATACATATCATACATATCATCGGTTTGATTTGTATCACCCCCTTGTACTTCAATACTTTTCATAAGCATTTCTGCCTGATATGCATAGGGGATCGAGTCCAAAACACTTATTTGGAAATCAATAGTTTCCAATCCATTAATATTTTTACCATTTTCTTTTGCCAATTTTGATATCTCCATTTCATAAGATACATATTCTCCGCTTTGTATGGAATTGGGATTAAAATCACCATCGGTAAACATTGTCAAAAACATTGGCTTAATCTTCTCAAACAGAAACAAAGGCAAATGCTTTTCATTAAAATATTTTTGCACTTTGCTGTATTCATCATCAGTAATCAAATCCTTTAGGGAAGTATCACCTTTCATCATAAGTTTAGGTAAGAACTTCATTTGTTCCGATATATCATTCATTTTATCAATGTCAATTTCGAAAACAACACTCTTAGATTCATCAAAAGCTTTTCTAAATCCGGAAGGTAAAAAGTATTTATCAGCTTTTATCAGATGAATGGTGCCAAAAAGGTATGATGGCTTAGATAAACCATTTCCTTCAATTTTCCATAAAAGTGAATTTTCAAGCTTTAAAGGGACATCGCTCTCAATATTGCTCGTATTGATAACCTTACAAGATAACATGACTAATAAAATCACTCCCAGTAAGCTATATGTTATTTTTTGCATAATTATATTTTCGTTTCCATAATTCTAAACCACTATTGAATTTTATAATACAAAAGACAAGTGGCTTTGAAGTATATAACTACTTTATACCTAAGGAAGTTTTGTTTTAGCAAAAAATATTTCCTAATACCAAACCGTCATCAAGATGGTGAAATAGAAAAAGGATTAGTATATTGGCGTCAGTATGGTATAACTCCACAGTCCAAATAAATTTACGACACCTTTTAAAGGCGTTTCAAATTTATTTGAAACATTACAAATAAAAACGTAAATTAGGCCTTGAAAGCACACGATAGCGTGACTTCAAAGCCGTGTTCATGAAAGGGACAACAACGAAAAAAACCGGATATTTTAACAATTTCAGACAAATTATATTATATTTGCT
>JALSPK010000198.1 GCA_026986005.1 Saprospiraceae bacterium | reverse complement strand
AAAATAACAAGACTTGGTGCGTCAGAATACGCTTGACACGACACTATCTTCACTTTCCTTATCAATTTCTGAATCAAGACAGTAAACCTGCATTTGATTTCGTGGTACTCCTGTAATTATTCTCATACCAAATTGTTATTAAGGTGGTGAAATAGAAAAAGAATTAGTTTTTGCTAATTCAATGAAAAAATTCTTTGCATAGCCTTAGCTATGGAAATATTTTTTGAAGATGAAGAAGTGAAAACTAAACTTTTTATAATCAGCATATTGGTAACAGTTTGGTATTGTATTTAAAGTATTGATTATTATGCTGCAAGATACGAAATATCAATAATTCAACCAAATAATTGCCATACTTTTTTGAAGAAAATTATTGTTTTTTACCTATACCAACAATCTGCGCTAAATATTCTATAATAATTGGCTTTTGTAGGTAACTTTACAGTCTGACGGTGAGTATATAAGGCGTTGGGCATTTTGAAACACCTAACTTTCAATTTACTATTCCGTTTATTTATATCCATAAAACTCGGTTTAACTAACATTTGACCAATGGCTTATATATATTGTTATCGCCTTTTCTTACATCTTCATATTCACAAATATAATCTTTTTTGGTTAAAAAATAAAACCAATCCCTAAAATTGCATTTATGCCTAAATCATCGGCAAAATATCTTTGTCTATTTAGATAGTCCCTATATGACACATTTAGTATATTGTTTATTTTAAATGTAAATCTTAGCCTTGTCTTTCTAAATTGAATGTTAGATGCTATTTTCAAAATTAAAAAATTATATCCCTTTGGAGGTGCAACAAAGTCTTGCTCTGGTAAAATATTTTTTTGTTCAAAAACATATTGGTCAAATAGTTCAATATTTAAATTATCTAATTGTTTTTTTCCAATAATAATTGGTTTAGTAAACTCATAACTAACATTTGTACCGATATTATTTGAAGGAAGATTTATTAATGGAACATTATTTCTCAAATCATTGCCTTTTATAAAACTATAATTCAGTTTAACTTTCAGAGATTTGTTTATATGATATTTGCCCGAAAAATCGAGGCCGAAAATTTCAGCATTGGTTTGTTTATATTCAAAAACAGGAAATGCACCTCTGATGGTTAGGCGTATTTCTTCTTGTGGGTCGAGATATATATAATCGTTTACTTTTTGATAATATGCCAAAACGTCAACAGATGCTTTAGTTTTAATATTTGCATTCAATCCTAAAGTTGTTTTTAGGGATTTTTCAGTTTGTAAATTGATATTACCTTCTTCAATACCGCTTACTCCTTGATGCAAGCCAAAACTATAAAGTTCATTAATAGCAGGATTCCTTGTGGCAAATCCTAAGTTATAAGAAAATAAAACATCATCAGTTATAGAATATCTCCAACCAAGTGAAGTCCCTAATTTATGAAAAATATTATCATAGCGAACAATTTCACGAGGTAGAGACCTCGATATTGCCACGACATTTTGATTCACATTATCGTATCTGGTACCTATTTCAAAAAAAGATTTATTTAGTTTTTTAGTGCCTATCAAATAGATACCCGTTTCATAAGACAAATAATCAGGAATTAAAGGTAATATACCCGTTTGGGGGTTGTTCGTATTATCAATAATATTCAATTGAACACCTGTCTTTAAATGAATTTGATGATTAAAATGTTCTTGATATTTAGCTTCTGCAAAATAAGAGAACTGCTGTATGCTAAGTGCCGGAATATCTGACCTACCGCCTCTTCTAACATCAAATTCTTTTCTGTTATCAAATTGAGCAGCTAAAGTAACATTAAACTGTTGAGTTTCATCTAAAAAGTATTTCGTATGAATTTTTAACAGATGATGATTAACTTTTTGTTTGGGTGCATTAATAGTATAACTAAACTCATCCTTAGTAAAAAATGGAGTGTCTCTTTGGAAAGCATCTTCCAAGTCGGTTAAGTTGCCAATATGAGAACCTCTTAATACGCCCAATTCAGTATTGAAAGTGCTAAAATATAAATCAGTAAACAATTTGTGGGAAAATGCTTTTTCCAATTGTAAAGCTAAATTGACTTCTTCCGCACCTGTATTCGTTAAGTAGTAATTAGGAGTTTTTTTATCACCACTCTTTTTTAATGTACCATTTATTTTCCAAGAAATATTGGGGTTATATTTTTGTAATTGCACATTTAAGCCATTACTAAGACCATTGGTTTCAAAAGTATAGTTTGTACTGCCGTGTAAGTGTGGGTCTTTATCAATCTTTTTCGGTTCTATCAAAACAACATTGCCCAGATTTGAACCTAAATATTCTAACGATGAAGTGCCTTTAATTACACGAATATTATTAGCAACAAGCGGGTCTATTTCCGGACTGTGGTCATTGCCCCATTGTTGACCACTTTGCGTAATTCCATTATTTAAGATAGTTAACCTATTTCCATATAACCCGTTTACAACTGGTTTGGATATTCCATTCCCTGTTTTCAATGCACTAACTCCTGCAATAGATTTAAGCATATTGCCCAAATTTTCATCGGCATTGTCAGTAATACTTTGGTGATTTAGGCTTGCTACTTTCTGAGTTGTTTTAGTCGCTTTTTTTGCAGTAACTACCACTTCATCAAGTTTATTAACGGACTGCTCAATTGTAAAATCTATTGTTAAATTATCAACGAGCTTAACAAAAACTTTTTTTGTTTCATATCCGATGTAGTTTATTATAATATGGTATTCTCCTTTACATAGATTGGAGATTTGAAAAAAACCAGTACTATCTGTAACTACACCTTTGTTAGTTGATTCCACTTGCATTTCTGCATATTCTATTGAGGAACCTGTATTAGCATCCTTAATATGTCCACTCAATGTAAGTGAACAATTTTGAGAGAATGCCAATACAGGTATCAGTATAAATATTGATAAAGTTAAAAATCTATTGAACATTTACATCAAATATTACTTCAATATCAGTTTCTCCACCAGCATTTGTTATATCACCATCCGGTACACCACTTGCAAATTTGTCTGGCTGATGTCTTAAAGTTATCTTTAATGTACCAGTTCCTGCATCTGTAGTTGTCAAAGTTGTTTCAAGACCAACAGGATGTCCATTGGCATCACTATCATTATAATCAACACTTAAACCTGGAATTGTTGATTGAAAAAAGAATTGATGGTCTTTGTTTTCTTCATTGATTTCTGCTGTTAAGTTATCAACAGGATTTTCTTGCTCGTTTAAAAGTTCCATTGATCCTGTATAAGTAGCATTGGTATCCAATGTTCCACCTGTAATAATTGGCGCATTTCCACCTTCACCATCTAAATCTTGAAAGCTTAGTACAATCGGTGTTCCTCCACTATCTGGAGTTAAAGTGTATTTCAATGTTGTGATAACTTCTTCTTCGTTAGGTATCACAGGATCTTCTTTCTTACAAGATGATATAATTAATATAGTTGCCACAAAAAAAGCGGCTAAAATTGTTTGTATTTTAGACATTTTATTAAATTTTATTATTATTTACTAATTTGTTAATTTAAGTACTTGTGCTAATTTCCGTTGCATAGAAAATCTTTTAGCTTACAGAATGACTGAGCGTTACAGGATTATCAAATACGAAAAATTGCAGGAGTACTTACATCAATTATGATGTGCTATTTAAATTGTAAAATTTGGCGGACCTCGTAATAAAAATGAATATTTAGATGTGTTATGACAAATTAAAAAACTATAATTGTCAATTGTATTATCAAATAATAACGGCTTTTCTAATTGTTGTGTCTGTTTTTTTGCTACGAATGAAGATAGTACAAAGTTAGAAATTAAACATTTTTCGTGATGCTTATGTAAATGTTTTTCATTTTTGACAGTACAAACAAAATGGTCGTGATGGTGAAAAAGTTGGTCAAATAACTGCACAGTTATTGGTAGTAATAGAATTATTACCAATGAAATAGAAACAGTATTTTTTATTTTCTTTACCATTTGTATTGTCTGTCAGTCTTTTATATTTGTAACAAAATAGTTTTGCAAAGATAATAATTGTTATCACAAAAATGTTTCATTTAGGAATGTCTTTTTGAATTGGCGATAACTTTTTTATATCCGGAACAAATATATAAAAAATACCCTAATATACAAAAAAATGATATTTTTTCTACTGGGGTATTAACATTAAGCCCATATATCCAGTGTGTTATGGTATATTATTATCTCATTTTTTTGGAATGTGGTTCATTTTAGAGCTTCTTGGTGTTTAATCACTATAAAGTGTCTGTGATGTTTGGTAAGAGTAAGCAAAAGTTGTTTTAACATATTGAGCGATTTCAAATAAAAAATTGATATTAATCAATGATGTTATCTTCTTGATGATTGATTTTATATAGACCTTTACACCCAAGAAAATAGTAAAGGCAAATGAAAACAACAAGAAGGGAATTTATAAAAGTTTCATCATTAGGATTAGGTAGTGTTGCTCTTGCGGGCGGAGGATTTTCTTTATACAAATTGTTTGAAGAAAGTTCACACCGTGGATTGGATATTAGTAAGTTAAAGCGGTATCCGACCTATTGTGATGTGTGTTTTTGGAAATGTGCCGGATGGACGTATGTAGACGATAACAACAAAGTCAAGAAGGTAACCGGGAATGAATCTGATATGCACTGTAGGGGAAGGCTTTGTCCACGTGGCACTGGAGGATTGGGTATGTATTATGATGAAGACAGGTTAAAAACTCCATTAATAAGGATAAAAGAAGGAGGTAAGCAGACTTTTAGAGAAGCAAGTTGGGAAGAAGCATTGGATTTGATTGCGACAAAAATGAAGGAGATAAAATCAAAATATGGAGCAGAGAGTTTTGCTTTATTGAAGCACGGTACTCCGGGCAAACATTTTGAGCATTTGTTCAAGGCTTTTGGTTCAGATACTATAGCCGAACCAGCATTTGCACAATGTCGTGGACCACGTGCGGTAGGGTTTAAGCTCACTTATGGAGCTGCGGTAGGATCTCCTGAGACAACAGATATCCGAGATTCAAAATGTCTTGTGTTAATAGGATCACATATCGGAGAGAATATGCACAATTCGCAAGTACAAGAGGTCTCGGATGCTATTGACAAAGGGATATCTATAATTACTGTTGACCCAAGGCTCTCTACGATTGCTAATAAATCTAAGTATTGGCTTCCAATCAGACCGGCTACTGATATGGCTCTATTGTTGGCATGGATGCACGTACTGATATATGAAGAGCTATATGATAAGAAATATATTAATAAACATAGTATAGGCTTTGATCAATTAAAAGAGCATGTAAGAAAATTTACACCTGAATGGGCTTATCCGATTACTGATATCAAGCCAAAACTAATCAGAGAGACAGCAAGGGAGATGGCAAAGGCTTCACCATCTGTTTTAGTTCATCCGGGTCGTCATGTGACATGGTATGGAGATGATACCCAAAGGTCACGTGCAATAGCGATACTCAATGCACTTCTCGGTTCATGGGGTAAAAGAGGAGGATTTTATTTTAGCGAAAAAATAAAAGTTCCAAAATATCCACATCCTCATTACCCCAAACCAAAATGGAAAGCAAAGGACTTAAATGAACAGTTTCCATTTGCAAAAACAGGTATAACAACAGAGGTAATAAAAGCATCTGTACCGGAAGAGAAATCAAAATATAAAGTAAAAGCATGGATGGTAGCTGGAACTAATCTTACACAGTCTGTGCCAAATAAAAAAATGACTCTTAAAGCTATAGAATCTTTGGAGTTTTTGGTCGTCGTTGATTTGATGCCAATGGAGATAACGGGATATGCTGATGTGATATTACCTGAATGCTCTTATTTGGAAAGGTATGATATGATAAGATCATCCGGATGGAGAACACCATCAATAGCCTTGCGAATGCCTGCTGTTGAACCAAGATTTGATTCAAAACCTGCATGGTGGATGGCAAAACAATTAGGAGATAGATTAGGACTTGGAGAATACTTCAAATACAACGATTACTCTGAAGTAATAGATTGGCAATTGAAGAAGATGGGCACTTCTCTAGAAGAAATGAAACATATTGGTGTAATGAATTTTAATAGGCGAGGAAGAGATTTGTATTTAAAAGAAGGAGAAGATTACAAATTCAAAACTCCTTCAGGTAAGATTGAACTATATTCAAAACAATTGGAAAAAATGGGATTTGACCCTATGCCTGTGTATGAAATTCATAACAAGCCACCAAAAAATTATTACAGACTGATATACGGTAGAGCTCCTATGCATACATTTAGTAAAACTATCAATAATCCTTATCTCAATGATTTGAAAGACACAAATAGTCTTTGGATTAATCCTAGTGTAGCAAAGATATGGGGCTTAAAGTACGGGCAAAAGGTATGGATAAAAAATCAAGATGGTAAAATCTCAGACTTTCCGATTAAAGTAAGGATTACAGAAAGGATAAGGTGGGATTCAGTATATATGGTACATGGATTTGGACACAATAACAAGAAGTTGACAAGAGCTTATGGAAAGGGAGCAAGTGATAGTGAGATGGTGACTAAGGTTCTCATAGACCCATTGATGGGAGGCACCGGATTGAGAGGGAATTTTGTAACATTATTATTAGAGAACCCAAATAAAATAGTTGAATCATGAGGTATGCAATGGTAATAGATACGCTAAAATGTGTGGGATGTAGTGATTGTGTGGTAGCATGTCAAACAGAAAATGAGGTTCCACTCGGTTACTGTAGAGACTGGGTGATAGAATCAGTAAGTGGTAAATATCCTAAAGTAGAAATGGAGCTTAGGTCAGAAAGATGTAATCATTGTGAGAATCCTCCCTGTGTTAGAACTTGCCCGACAGGTGCGAGCCACACTATTGATGGGGGTATTGTC
>JALSPK010000197.1 GCA_026986005.1 Saprospiraceae bacterium | reverse complement strand
CATTTTATCAACCCACCCACTACTGATGTAGCGGTTCCTTCATTACCAAAAGAGGTTTACTCTTTTGGTTCTATCCTTCGTCAAGACCGTTCAGTCATGCATCAAGGCAAAAAATAAAAATATTTTTAATAAAATGATTTTATTAATTTTGGGGTCACCTTAATTCCCAACGGGTCAGTTGGTCTGAATTAAGAATAAACCCTTTCTTGACAATATGGAAAATCGAAAAGAAAAAAAAGGGTCTAGCTTGTTTTAAAACAAACTGACCCTTAAAATGTCGGGGTAGTAGGATTCGAACCTACGGCCCCCTGCTCCCAAAGCAGGTGCGCTAACCGGACTGCGCTATACCCCGAGATTATATTTTAATGCATCGCAACTATATGCGGTGAGGGCGGGATTCGAACCCGCGGTACAGTGTTACCCGTACGCCGGTTTAGCAAACCGGTGGTTTCAGCCACTCACCCACCTCACCAAACTTTGCCAAAAACCTTTCAGCCTATGCTGAAATTCAAAAGCGGTTGCAAAGATAAAACGCTATTTTATATTAACAAAACTTTTTCACATGTTTTATCAATTAATTTTACAAATTCCCAACTTTGCACATCTGATATCTCACAAACTCACCAAAGCAAATGTCTGCCGCGCAATTTCCAATTCCTCATTGGTAGGAATAACAAAAATCTTAACCTTAGAATCTGCAGACTCTATTGATTTCAGATTTACCACATGTCCTGTATTTTTTTTCAAGTCCAATGAGACACCAATATATTCCATATTATCACAAACCATAGCACGAATCATATCCGAATTTTCACCAATTCCCGCTGTAAATACTATTGCATCAAGACCATTCATTATTGCGACATAACTCCCAATATACTTTTTTATCCTATATGCATTCATTTCAAGGGCTAACTTAGCATTCTTGTCACCATTAGCAGCTGCAATCTCAATATCTCTCAAATCGCTCATCCCCGTCAGACCCAACATACCACTTTTCTTTTGCAACAATGTACCTACTTCCTCGGCTGTCATCCTCAACTCTTGTTGTAGGTAAAGTACAACAGATTGATCTATATCACCACTCCTTGTCCCCATAATCAGACCATTCATAGGACCAAATCCAAGACTGTGATCAATACTTTTCCCATCTTTTACAGCGGTCATGCTACATCCGTTTCCAAGATGTATACTGATTATTTTTGAATGCTTTTTAGCTAATACTTCAATTGCTTTACCGGAAACGTACTGATGACTAGTACCATGAAATCCATATAGTCTAATATGATTATTTTCATAAAATTCGTTGGGAATTGCATATTTATGCGCTACTACCGGTATAGTTTGATGAAATGCTGTATCAAATACGGCCACTTGTGTCGCACTTGAAAACACTTTTTCAGCAACTACTATTCCATCCAAGTTCGCCGGATTGTGCAGTGGTGCCAAAGAGAAAAGGGACTTTATTTCTTCCTTCACTTTACTATCTATAATAGTTGTTTTCACAAATGCACTACCCCCATGAACTACCCTATGTCCAACCGCTTCTATTTCTTCTGCATCAGAAATTACTCCTTTATTTTCATCGAGTAGTAAATCTGCAATTTTCTCCAATCCAGCCTGATGATCCAAAATTGATAATTCTTCATTGACAGAATGAAAATCTGACTTAAAGTGAACAACAGCATTTTTATAGCCTATTCTTTCGACTAGCCCCTTACAAACAACTTTATTCTCTGGAATACTGATAAGTTGGTATTTTATAGATGAACTTCCCGAATTTATAACTAATATTTTCATTTTAATATTTTTTTCACAAGCCTTGTGCTTGAATTGCTGTAATTATTACTGTATTAAATATATCGTCAATTGTACACCCCCTACTCAAGTCGTTTACTGGTTTATTCAACCCCTGAAGCATAGGGCCAATCGCTATTGTACCTGTTTCTCTCTGTACTGCTTTATAAGTATTATTTCCAGTATTCAGATCCGGAAATATCAATACACTCGCTTTTCCGGCGACAACAGAATCAGGCATTTTATTACCTGCAATATAGGGATCTACTGCAGCGTCATATTGGATAGGACCTTCGATCATGATGTCAGGACGTTTTTCTTTCACTATTGCTGTTGCTTTTCTGACTTTATCTACATCCTCACCTATCCCTGAGACGCCTGATGAGTATGACAACATTGCAACAAGTGGATCAATACCAAAAGCAGTGGCAGAATCCGCAGAAGATATAGCAATCTCTGAAAGCTGTTCTGCAGTAGGATTAGGATTGATAGCACAATCTCCAAACACAGATACCCTATCCTCAAGACACATAAAAAATATAGAAGAAACCACCGATACTCCCGGTTTGGTTTTTATAAACTGCAATGCAGGCAATATAGTATGTTGGGTAGCATGAGCCGCTCCTGAAACCATGCCATCTGCATCTCCTTTATAGACCATCATAGTACCAAAATAAGAAACATCTGCCATCTTGTCCCTAGCCATTGCCAAATTCATATTTTTATGCTTCCTTAGCTCATACAATGTACCGGCATAATCGTCAAAATATTTTGAATTTAGCGGATCAACTATCTTTACTTTATCAAAGTCAAATCTAATACCCAACTGATTTACCTTTTTCCTAATACTTTCTTCCTTTCCCAATATTGTTATATCAACAACATTTTGATTAATAAGCCTAGAGGCAGCTGTCAAGATCCTATCGTCATTCCCTTCGGGCAACACTATACGTTTTCTCTCTTGTTGTGCTCTTTTCAAGAGATTATATTGAAACATTCTCGGAGTAATCCCTTTTGTTTCAAATGTAATCAAAGCTTCTGATAATCTTCCTCCATCCACATACTTATCAAACGTCCTGATCGAAGTCATTATTTTTTCACGATTATCCGCATATATCTTTGGTCTAATATCTCCAATAATCTGTGAGATTTCATAAGTATTTTGTTCAACAAGAAGCATAGGCAATTTATTGCTCATACCTTCAATTAAACTCAAAATACTAGACTCCGGTTTGATACCTCCTGTCAATACTATTCCTGACAATGCAGGATAATTATTTGAAATATTAGCTTGAATAGCACCTAAAACAATATCATATCTATCTCCCGGAGTTACTATCAATGAATTGGGTTTTAACCTCGGTAAATAATTTCTTAGTTGCATTGCTCCTATCACAAAATCGTCAATTTGTTTATTAAGCTTTTTAATATTATCACAAATCACTTCTGCATTTAAACTTTTTGCTACCTCTTTGACCGTTGGATTACCCAACAGATCAATCATAGGAATGACATTTACGATAACTTTTCCCTTCAGTTCATTGCACAATTCTTCTTTAACCCAATCCAAATTTTCAGGCTTTATCATATTACCAACAACAGAAAGTACTTTCACTTCTTTTGATTCAAACAAATCGTATGCAGATAGTAAATTATGAACAAATTCTGCCATAGTCTTATCCCTTCCACTCTCGACAATTATCGCCGGAATACCCAAATTTTTTGCAATATCAGTATTTATCTCCAACTCAGTCGCAGTACCTTCTCCGGAAAAATCCGTTCCTTCGACCAATATAAAATCATACACTTCTTCAAGCTTTTTGTACTTTTGAATGATAGTATCCAATACTTCATCCAATTGTCCATCATGAATTTTATTGAGCACTTCACTTTTGGTGAAAGCATATGAATCTTCATAGTTGATGCCCAATCTAAAATGCGACCTTACTGTATTTATATGATTGTCAAATTCTCCCTCTTTCAAATCACCTATTATAGGTCTGAAGTAACCAACCTTTGCGACTTTACCCAATAACATTCTCATCAATCCCATGGTAACAATAGACTTTCCACTTCCTTGCTCCATAGTAGCTATATAAACTGCTTTACTCATTTTTTTATGTTTTTTTGAGCTGCAAAGGTACATTCAAAACTTATAACAGAAATACTTTTTCCATTATCTTTTAGTAAAAATATGACAGATAACTATATGTATAAACAATCTAAATTACAGAGATCATTAAGCTTAAAAGCACCAAAACATTTACAATCAAATAAATTGCCCTTTCAAGTTGTTTGTATCTGTTAGTAGTCAATACTCAGACAGTTCAGCCTAATCCAATTAGTGTCTGTCTATAATGTCATCAAAATTTAAAAATAATTATAACAACCAAATCCTTTTTTTTCTTTTTGGAATTATTATCGTTATTTGCAATAGTCTGGAAAATAAAAAAAGCCTTCAAAATGAAGGCTTTCTGTGATCCCGACAGGATTCGAACCTGTGACCTACTGATTAGAAGTCAGTTGCTCTATCCAGCTGAGCTACGGGACCGATTTCGGAGCGCAAAAATATATTTTTTTTATTAAATATTCAAGATAAACAGTATTAAATTAATATTTTTTTTTCAACAGGGTGTTATTTGACTAAAAAATCTATATTTGCCATTCAATTTTATCGCTTATGGAAGGATTTATCAATTTTTTAACCGAACCTTATAAGTCTGCAGAGACATTTATGATTGTCTTAGAACTAACAGCGGCACTTCTAGGCATTGTAAGTGTTTGGTTCTCTAAAAAGGAAAATATTTTAGTATTTCCAACAGGTTTAGTGAGCACTCTCATATATGTATACCTATTGTCAAAATGGAATTATTATGGGGATTTGATTATCAATGTTTATTACTCTATCATGAGTATATATGGTTGGTATATGTGGAGTAAAGTAATTGACGATTCCAAAAACGAACATATATCAATTTCAAAAACCAATAGATACGACAAATTAAAATCTTTAGGAATATTCATTTTTACTTCGATATTTGTAATTACAGTATATCGGTATTACAATGTAATGCCTAACGAATTGAATTTCTCGCAATCCGTGAGATATGCAATTAGTAAAATAACTTCGGGTAATCTCAAAGAATTCAGACAAGCAACGCCCTATCTAGACACATTCACTACAGGAGCGGCATTTGTTGCAATGTGGTTAATGGCAAATAAAAAGATTGAAAACTGGATTTTTTGGATTGCTGTAAATATTGTTTCAGTCCCACTTTATTTTGTCAAAGGGTATGGATTTACAGGCATTCAATATTTTATCTTTCTAGTTCTTGCCGTAATGGGCTACATTGAATGGAAAAAAAGATTAAAACTTACTGATAATTGAAAACACAAATCACATTAAAGGATATTAACAAGTTGGCAATTCCTGCATTATTTGCAGGAATAGCAGAGCCCTTGTTATCAATTGTTGACACAGCTTTTGTGGGGCATATGGACACTTTACCCAAAGAGTCCTTAGCCGCTGTAGGGTTGGTGGGAGTTTTTCTTTCAATGATTGTATGGATATTGGGGCAGACCAGAAGTGCCATATCGACCATCACTTCACAATATTTAGGCGCAAAACGATTAAATGAGATAAAAAATATGCCAGCCCAAGCTATTTTTATCTTATTGGCTATTTCTATAGCAATTGTATTGATTACATATCCAATCGCAACAGAGATATTCAGACTATACAATGCTAGTGATACACTCTTGGATCTGAGTGTAAAGTATTTTAAAATTAGGATTTTCGGATTGCCATTCACACTTTTTACTTTTGCAATATTCGGTATTTTCAGGGGATTGCAAAACACGTTTTATCCAATGATTATAGCAATAACAGGTGCACTATTAAATGTAGTTCTTGATTATTTTCTCATATATGGCTTGCCTGATTTCATTCCTGCTTTAAATATTCAGGGAGCAGCATACGCTAGTGTGATAGCACAATTTTCAATGGCGGTTTTAGCGATTATTTTTCTTTACAATAAAACGGAATTTAAGCTAAAACTTCAATTTCCGCTACACCCTGAGATGAAAAATTTGGTTTTAATGATTTTTAATTTATTCGTCAGAACTATCGCTTTGAATGCAGCATTATATTTAGGGAGTTCATTTGCTACAAAATACGGAAGCGATTCTATTGCAGCATATACTATTTCTGTTAATATATGGTTCTTTTTCGCATTTGTGCTAGACGGATACGCTAGTGCAGGCAATATTTTATCAGGAAGACTTTTTGGAGCAAAAGCTTATCTACAATTAAAGATATTGGGTAAAAGATTATTGATTTACGGTGTTGTTTTAGGGAGCATCCTAGCGATATCAGGATGTTTCTTATACTATCCATTAGGGAGATTATTTATTGAAAACAAAGATGTCCTACAAAAATTTTACGGTATATTTTGGATTGTTTTATTGATGCAGCCTATCAATGGCGTAGCATTTATTTTTGATGGGATTTTCAAGGGTTTAGGGCACATGAAGTACTTAAGGAATACTCTTTTGATAGCTACTTTTATAGGTTTCGTGCCCAGCCTATTGATTTCTGATTATTTCGGACTTGAGCTATATGGAATTTGGATTGCCTTTACAGTTTGGATGCTTCTTAGAGCCGGTATATTACTATTTAAATTCAGAAAACAATTTTAAATATCGTACGGAGTAGAGTATGTCTGACAATTAAAAAAACACCTGTTTTTGTGTAGAAGCGACATAAAAAAGTCCTTTTGACAAATAAAATATCAAAAGGACTAGTTATTATGAAAAAGTATATCTAGCCAGTCAGTTTAAATACAACAGGCAAGGTATACCAAACACTCACAGGTCTTCCACCCTGTCTTCCCGGAATCCATTTTTTAGACATTCCATTCATACTCTCTATAACTTTTTTAGCAGCATCTCCACATCCTCCTCCGATATCTCTTAATATTTTTACTTTAGATACTTTACCTTTTTTATTTATAGCAAACCTCAAAGTAACTTTTCCCTCAATACCGTTTTCCTGTGCGATTGCAGGATATTTCAATTTGCTATAAATATATTCATACATTTTCTGTTGAGCGCACTGGTCTTTTTCCGCTTTTTTCTTCTTATCCTCACATCCCGGAAATCTAGGCATCTGTTCCACTATTTGAAATATCTCCTCTTCTTTTGGTGGTGGTGGAGGCGGTGGTGGTGGTGGCGCAGCCTTTGCCGTTGTATCTTCAGGTGGTGCTTCTACCTCCTCATCAATATCCGTATCCATAGACTGGAATTCAGGTTGCTCTTCATCGTCCAATATTTCTTCTTCCGGCACTTCCTCTATTACAGGTGGTGGTGGTGGTGGTGGCGGTTTTGGCGGTTCAGCAGTTCGAGGTGGCTCGATTTCAAAATCTTCATCCACTGTTAAATCAAATGCTGAAAAATCCATTTTCTTTTCGTATGTTGTCCAATTAAAAACTATAAAGACAACAGCAAGTGATGCAAGTAGTCCAAATAACAATACCGATCTTCTAAGCTTGAATGCATCAACCTCCGGATATTTGTTTCTTGCGATAAGAGGTGAAGCCAATTTTTTATTTTCATACTTAGCTTTTAGTCCTTTCTTATTATTAAGCATATACTTAACAACTAAGATTATCCCAATCACCAGCAATGCAATAAAGACAATCAACATCGTTGTCTGCATACTTGAGAATTCAAAATTCATAGTTAACAATTTTATTATTTAAAAATATTATTACAAATATTACGCCTGCCGCATTGGCTAGAATGTCAAATGTATCAAAAGTTCTTCCAATCTCCAAATATTCTTGCAAAAATTCCATAATCACACCTAGAGATAAACTGGATATTGATATAATAGCAAGACAATCCGCCCTACAATTCTTCCCTTTTTTAAAAGCCATTATCGACAAAATAGCTAGCACAGCATACATAATAAAATGCACTATTTTGTCCGAATGCTTAAACAATTTCACTCGTTCTATCCCAAGACTACTTTTAGGCATCAAAGACAAAACGATTACCACAATAACCCAAAGAGACACATAAACATATTTACTTTTCATACAATTACTCTATGTACTCAACTAACGGATGCACGTATTACCGGAAAGGTTGTGTGGCAAAAAATAATTATGCAATTAAATTTTCATATGCTTCCGCATCCAACAATTCATCAACCTCAGAAGCATCACTATATTTCAGTTTAATAATCCACCCTTTTCCAAATGGGTCTTCATTAACCATACCGGGATTGTCTCCTTCTTCTTCGTCCAACTCAGGATTAAACTCCACCACTTCTCCTGAAAGAGGGCTCATTAAATCCGAAGTGGTTTTGACCGCTTCTACTGTGCCAAAAACATCTTCTTTTTCTACTTCATCTCCAAGAGTGTCTATCTCTACAAATACGATTTCACCTAATTCTTTTTGGGCAAAATCAGTAATACCAACCACAGCTATATCTCCTTCAATCTTCACCCATTCATGATCTCTAGTATATTTTAAATCTTTAGGTATATTCATTTCTTTTATTTTTCGTAATATTATTAATAAGTTGCAATAATAAGTAAATTATTTATTTTTATTAAAATTATAATTACAAATTTTATTATCAATCATTAGTTCATTATGAATTTGAATAAGAGCTTTTAGATAAGTCAGCATTTCCTTTTCTTTTTTCGGATACTTTCCCTTAACATCAACACTCAATTCAGGATTCTTTTTGTAATTATAAAAACCAACCATCTTCGTCCCATCAAAAAACAAAATATACTCACCATCCAGTATTTGGTATATACCATTTGAAAAAGTATAATCATATCTAGGTTTCAGCTCATCGAATATATCAAAACCAAAAGCATTGTAATCTTTAGGATAATGCAACAGATTCAACAATGTTGGCATTATATCTACCTGGCTGACAACTTTATGATTTTTGCCTCTGAAGAATGTGTCCTGCGAATAAAACAATAGTGGTATCTGATATTTTGAATATTGGTTGGTAAACTTTTTATCAAATGCTCGTCCTATATGATCCGCTGTTACTACAAATATTGTATTTTTAAACCAAGGTTGTTTTTTTGCTTCCTCAAATAAATGTCTCAGGGCATAATCAGTATACCTTACCGTTCTCAATATAGGGTCATCATTAGGATATTTCTCTTCAAAGTACTTTTCCACCACATATGGACCATGAGAGGTCATAGAAAATAAAAATGCAGAAAAGGGCTCTTTGAATTTATTAACTTCTTTAATGGTATATTGAAAAAAAGGATCATCCCATATACCCCAGTCACCATCAAACTTAGAATCATCATTAAAAGTTGCCTTAGTGAAAATATTTGTAAAACCTTCTAATTTTCCCAACCTATCAATATTCATAGATGAAGGTCTCGCTCCATGAAAAAATCCGGTAGTATATCCCACTTCATTCAACAAGCTCCCCACTCCGTCAATACAGTTGGTTTGATATGCAGAAAAGGAAATCGGTTTTTCCATCAAAGTAGGTATACTTGCACCTATACCGGCTATACCATAAGGGGATCTAGTTCCACAAGCATAAGCATCTTCAAAACACAATCCTTGATCCAATAAAGAATCTAAAAAAGGCGTATAGCTTTTATCAAGAGTTTTATTGAAATAATAAATATACTCTTTGCCAAAACTCTCTAATGTGATAAAAAAGATATTTTTTTTATCCATAGACATTTCCTTGTCCCCTTTCCTAACAGGAGAAAATATATTATACACCTCGTTTTTATCAAAATAATGTCTCCTAGATAAAAAGTTCTGTTCTGTCGCAAATAACAAATGAATTGTTCCATTTGAAACCAATGGGGTCAATTCTTTTTTGTCGACATATTTGGATGCTGATATAGGCGATAATGGTCTTAATTGTAATCCTCCCCTACTCCCGATAATGGCCACTCCAATTGTTATGAGAAAAACCAACGATGCGAAGAGATAATTAAACTTTTGCTCAATAATAATCTGTGTCTTCTTGTATATAAACCACAAAAGCAATCCTATAAAACCCAACCCCAAAACACCTTCAAAATGCTCAACCATATAGCTTGGCAATATCTCAAAAGAATTAATCAATATACTCAAGTCACTTCCGTTTATGCGTCTAAAAACATACTGAAAATATATCAAATCAGCAATCTCTATCGAAAAAAACATCAAATTAAAAACCACAAAAAGTACCAGCAAAAATCTTTTATACCATTTCTTATTTTTATATGGAATAGGTAATACTGAAAAAATAATAAATAGGGCATTCGTATAAATCAATGACTCTATATCAAACCTTAGACCACCCTCCATAATCCCAATCCAATCTGAAAAGTGAGGAGTAGGGAAATAGTGCATATTATACAAATAATAAAAGACTCGTACCGCAGATGATAGGAGCAATAACAATGCAAACCTAAGTATTAGTTGCTTGAAAAATTTTAACGATCTCATTCTCTTGTTATATTAGAGGTCTCGTGCTCCAAATGTATCTCCTGCATTCAGATCTCCCGTCTCCAAGCCCTTTTTAAACCATTTCATCCTTTGGGCTGATGTGCCGTGCGTAAAGGCATCCGGGACTACATAACCTCTTGCTTCCATCTGAATTCTATCATCTCCTACTGAGCTAGCTGCATTCAAAGCTTCCTCTATATCTCCCCTTTCAAGGATATTATTCATTTTTTGATCATGATGAGCCCAAACTCCGGCCAAAAAATCTGCTTGAAGCTCCAGTCTTACAGAGAGTCTGTTACCTTCTTTAGCTCCAACTTTGCGTCTTCTTTGCTCAACTTGCTGAGTTATGCCCAATAAATTTTGAACATGATGACCTACTTCATGGGCAATTATATATGCCATTGCGAAATCTCCGGGTGCTTTAAATTTGGTTTGAAGTTCATCGTAAAAACTCAAATCAATATATACTTTTTGATCAGCCGGACAGTAAAACGGTCCTGTTGCGGATTGAGCAATTCCGCATCCGGACTGCCCTGTTCCCGAGTATAACACCAATTTTGGTTTAATATATCTCTTGCCCAATTGTTCTTTAAATAGTTTTGTCCATACATCTTCAGTATCTTTTAAAACCACAGCTACAAAATTTTTCAGAGCCTCTTCATTTTTATTGGTTTTATGCTGAACCTGAGCGGTATTATCCCCTTGAAATTGTTGTAATACAGCAAGAGGATTCTCACCCAATAAAAATGCAATAATTGCAAATACAATTCCCAAAATCCCGATTCCACCACCTACACGTCTAACTGTAGATCCCCTTCTGTCCTCGACATTTTTACTCCTTTCTCTATTTTGCCATTTCATTTTTATTAAATTTAATTATATAATGTACCCCAAAGGTAAAAATTATATGAAAAATACCATATCTTCCAAAAGAAAAACTTTTTCTTTTAAACTGATGATCTTAATATTTTGAATACTGTAAGCGAACTATCTAGTGCCAAAATCTTAGCATTAGCATTTCGTTCCAAGTATCTTATATTAGTGCTAAAATCTTCAACAATAGCTGATATTTTATCCTCATCAAGAATTTTTCTTATCTTCAACATTGATTCGTATTCACTATCTAACAGTTTGATCTCCTCTCTAGGTAGGTAAGAGGACTTAAGAACTTGTTCGAGAAAGCTAAGTCCATATCTAAAAAAATATTTCTGGTCATTTTTACTATACTTTGAAAAAACATCTGAAAACCCAACTAATTCTGCTGTTTTCCCTTGATAGCATATTCTCAACCAATTTAACAAATCAGAAAAATAATCTTTTTCCCCTTCTCTAATAAGAGTATTTAACGTAATAATATTACCCTCTGCAATACTCACAATTTGCTTAATATTATCTATTGGCCCATTTGCATTTGCATAATCCAATAACTCTTCATCCGAAAAAGGAGGAGTCTTGATAATCTGACACCTTGACAAAATAGTCGGCAGCACCTTAGATGTATCATCAGCAATTAAAATAATGATAGAATCTTTGGGTGGCTCTTCTATCAATTTCAGTATTCTATTCCCTTCTTTACCCATCAGTTCTGCATTCCAAATAATAGCTATTTTTTTATTTCCTTCACGAATTTCATAGCTAAAAGTATGCAAAAGTTCATCAATAGATACCTTTGAAATATTAGCTTGCCTATTTTCAGCATTTATAAACTTCATCCAATCTACTATATCCACAAAAGGATTTGCGGTTACAAACTCTCTCCAATGTGTTAGAAAAGCACTACTCGGCATACTTTTATTATCAATACTAACCGTAGGTAGCATAAAACTTATATCTGGATGAATCAATTTATCTGTTTTCTTGCATGCGATACAATTGCTGCATTTGTCCTCGTTTTTGTCACCATTGCACTGAAGAAAAGAAGCAAAAGAAAGAGCAAGAGCCAGCTTCCCATTTCCTTTTGGCCCTGTAAACAACATAGTATGAGGAATCCTGTCCTTCTCTACCAAAGAAATCAATTCTTTCTTTATCTTTTCATGTCCGGGAATATCAGAAAACCTCATTCAACTATTTATTTAATAACGCAAATATAGCTTTAAAATATTTATTTTTATATTTTTTCACTTCATAATACCCGGTTCGCACTCCACCAAAGCTTCGATACAATCTCTCAACACCCGGTAACATGCTTCCCTCAAAATCGAATGTATCTACATATTTTGATGCATACTTTATACTTTCCCATATCAATAGTTTTGTTGAATTGTTGCTCCCATACATTTGACTTGTTCCCAACCCAAGCAAATACGCTTTGTGATTGTCCCAAACCAAGAATACTCCGGAACTAACATTTCCGTTTTTGTCTCTTGCAATGAGAACCTTTGCTTGGTTCAATTCAAAAGATTTTCTTTCTAATGCTTTCAAGACATCCCTATTCAAACCAAAATCAACTTTTTGTTTTTCCAAAGACTCTTTAACCATTGAAAACACAAGGCAAAGATTATCTTCATAAGATATTTTCACCTTATTTTCTGCTTCCTTAATCTGTCTTTTTATTGTATTTGTAAATCCATCAAAAACTTTTTCAGTATTTTTTATATTATCAATTATATAAGTGTATCTAACAGATTGCTCGTATGCATTACTGTAAAAAGGAAGCCAATTATCAAATTGAGGGATAAAATTAAAATATTGGTATAGCAATTTTGGCGGAATTTGATCAATAAGTGCACGAGTATGCTTGCTCTGAAAAGAATAAATTGATGTTCGTCTGTTAATATCGGGAGGATAAAAAAACAAAATTCCCAAATATGGAGTTAAAGCAGGTTGCATCAATATCCGTTGTCCATACTTATTTTTAATGAAATATGGCATTACTGCTCTTACATTATGGTTTTTATCAAATGAAATGGCAATATCCCATAAGTTCTCAGTCATAATATCCAACCACCAAGGTTGATGAAATAGTGGAACACTCTCATTTTCTCTACAAAAATCACGATATATATCTTTATTGCTCAATAAAAATAATTTTAGAATACAAAAATAGTCAAATAAAATATATTGAGTGCATAAATGTAGAGCAACTGTTGATTTTTATAAAAATCCCCAAGGCATCATGCACCCCGGGGATTGTAAATTGTACTAATCCGCTATGGAATTTTGTATTCAGAAATCAACAAAATTTGCGCCTATTCTCTTATTCAAATGCATTTAGACCGGTAATATCCATTCCTGTAATCAACAAATGAACATCGTGTGTGCCTTCATATGTAATCACTGACTCCAGATTCATCATATGCCTCATAATAGGAAACTCTCCTGTGATTCCCATTGCTCCCAATACTTGTCTCGCATCTCTTGCTATTTTCAGAGCAAACTCTACGTTATTTCTTTTTGCCATTGAAATATGTGCCGGGGTAGCTTTTCCTTCATTTAGCAAAGTACCTACTCTCCAGACCAACAATTGTGCTTTTGTGATCTCAGTAATCATTTCTGCCAATTTCTTTTGTTGAAGTTGGAATTGTCCAATAGGTTTACCAAATTGAATTCTCTCTTTGGAATAACGTAAGGCTGTATCGTAACAATCCATCGCAGCACCTACCGCTCCCCAAGCAATGCCGTATCTCGCTTTATTGAGACATGACAAAGGACCTCTGAGTCCTTGCACTCCAGGTAGAAGATTCTCTTTAGGTACTCTCACGTCTTCAAAAATCATTTCTCCTGTAACGGATGTTCGCAAAGACCATTTATTTTCTATTTCAGGTGCGGTAAAACCTTTCATTCCTTTTTCAACTATCAATCCTCTGACTTTACCATCTTCACCTTTAGCCCATACAACTCCAATGTCAGCAATAGGTGAATTGGTAATCCACATTTTTGCACCATTCAAAATGTAAGCATCTCCATCATCGACATAATTGGTCACCATTCCGCCCGGATTTGAACCAAAATCGGGCTCTGTTAATCCAAAACAACCAATCCATTCTCCTGTGGACAGTTTGGGCAGATATTTCTTTTTTTGTTCTTCACTACCATATCTGTTAATCGGATACATCACAAGAGATGTTTGAACAGAGGCCATTGATCTAACTCCTGAATCTCCTCTTTCCAGTTCTTGCATTATTACCCCATAACCTATTTCATCCATTCCACCTCCTCCATATTCAACAGGAATATTGGGACCATATGCACCAATATCGCCAAGTTCTTTAAGTATCTTCAACGACATCTCATGCTTTTGAGCAGAATCTTCTATAATAGGAGAAACCTCTTGTTTTACCCAATCCCTTATAGCATCTCTGGCCATTAGGTTTTCATCTGATATCAATTCGTCTAAAAGCATATAATCATGCGATTGAAACATATCTACTTTTGCCATAATATTTTGTTTTTTTAAGATTATTTCACAAAGTTAAATAAATATTTTATTTCATACTCTTATTACGAAATAATATAGTTATTTTTGAGCTCTTATTTAAATGCATTTTAAAGTAAACACTACCATCTAATGAAAACGGGTAAAATAATATTAAACAACATGGAATTTTATGGCTTTCATGGCGTACCGGATGCTGAAAGAAAGATCAAACAACTATTTAAAATAAGTGTCTCGTTCGACTATGACTTCAAAGAGGCTGCTAAAGATGATGATCTTAACAAAACAATAAACTATGTCAAAGTATATGATATTTGTAAAAACGAATTAAATAAAGAGTATAAATTAATTGAAAGCATTGCCTACAGAATAGCAAATGCTGTAAAAGACAAATTTAGTGGCATCCAAAGTATCGAAGTAAAAATAAGTAAGCCACAAGTCCAAATAAAAGGCAAACTGGAAAATGTAGAAGTGATTTATTATTTATAATATCTCAGTCTACTTCTTCGTAATCCACGTATTCCCCATCATTGGAATGAGCATTGTCTTCAAGGTGCTTTTTATCCTCCGGAGGCGTTATATTTTTAGGTTGAAACATAACTTTGTATGCTAGATAAACAATAAGAAAAGTAAAAATTAGTTTCATTTATGTAAAATTTATATATAATATTATCACAAATATAAAATATTATTTTTCAGAATTAAGAAATATATGTTAAAATAGTTATTTTTGTTGATTCAAAATTAAAAAATTTCAAATGACATTTAAAAAACTAACGAATTATACAGGCATATTAGTATTTTTAATAGCCGTAGTAGTTTACTTTTTTTCTGTTGAGAGGACAGGAAGTTTATGGGATTGTGGAGAGTTTATTTTAGGAGCTTATAAGCTGGAAGTAGTACACCCACCCGGAGCATCCCTATTTGTTTTATTAGGAAGTCTATTTGCAAATTTCGCTAAAATGATTTCTGACAATCCTTCTGACATAGCCTTTGCTATCAATATGATGTCAGGTATATTTTCCGCGCTTGCGGCGATGTTCATCGCGTGGTCTTCTATTATTTTAGGAAAACTTATGCTAGTTGGTAAAGAAGGTGAATTGGACAAAGGACAAATGTATAGTTTAGCCGGAGGTGGATTGGTAGCCGGTCTAGCAACTGCTTTTGCTGTATCAATATGGTTTTCTGCGGTAGAAGGTGAAGTTTATTCCATGTCTACATTCTTTACTGCTATGACGATTTGGGCTGCATTCAAATGGTACAATCTACCTGATACCGTTGATTCAGACAGATGGTTATTATTTGCTGTTTTTTCGGTAGCTTTATCAACCGGAGTACACTTACTTAGTGTTTTAACATTTCCTGCAATCGCCCTATTATACTATTATAAGAAATATACAAAGCATAACATTAAGGGAATTTTAATAAGCCTTGCGATAGGTGTTGCGCTTATCGGATTTTTATTAAAAATAATAATTGCAGGAATACCTAAATTATGGACGTGGTGGGAATTGTTTACAGTAAACAGCTTAGGATTACCTATTCAATCAGGTTTAGTACCTACTATCCTGACGATTGGAGGTTTGATATATTTGGGGATATGGTATTCTTCCAAGAAAAACAATTACATTCTTCATTTGCTTGTATTGAGTTCAATGCTAATGGTCATTGGCTTTTCAACAATTGGCACGGTAGTCATCAGAGCTAATGCTGACACCCCTGTCAATATGAATGCACCAACCGATGCATTCAGGCTATTGCCTTATCTCAACAGAGAGCAATATGGCGAAAGACCCCTATTAAGAGGCCCCCATTTCAATGCTAAACCTAAAAATTACACAACTGAACCAAGGTATGGGAAAGTGGGAGATCACTATGAGCAAGTAGATGAAAAAATGAGCCCTGTATATGATAAAAAAGACTTGATGTGGTTTCCTAGAATAGGGCACAATGATGGTGCACATACAAAGTTATACAAAGCTTGGGGTGCAAAAAAACCTTCGATGGCTTTCAATCTGTCTTTCTTCTTCAGGTATCAATTGAAGTGGATGTATTGGCGTTATTTTGCTTGGAATTTCATAGGCAAACAAAATAAGGAGCAAGGATATTTCTCATGGGATGTTTCTAAAGGAAACTGGATATCGGGAATAAAACCACTAGATGATGCTATGCTATATAATACAGACTTTCTTCCTGACTCCATGAAAAGCGAGAAAGCTCACAATGCCTATTTCTTTTTACCGTTTTTATTTGGGTTGTTTGGAATGTTTTTCCATTACAAGAAGAGGAAAAAAGATTTCTTTGCATTATTGATACTGTTTTTAATAACTGGAGTTGGAATCATTTTATATGCAAACCAACCACCAAATGAACCACGAGAAAGAGATTATGTGCTAGCAGGGTCTATATTGACTTTTGCTATTTGGATAGGATTGGCAGTACCCGCATTGTATACAACCCTGCTTTCATACATAAAAGACAACAAGACAATAACTGCTGCGATTGCAACATTATTAGTACTTACAGCGCCTGTACTGATGGGAGTACAAAATTATGATGACATGAGCAGAATGGGACATTATGCAACTAGAGATTACGCTTCAAATTTCCTAAACTCCTGTGATAAAAATGCAATCATCTTTACTTATGGCGACAATGACACATACCCATTGTGGTATGCTCAAGAAGTAGAGGGAATCAGACCGGATGTTAGAGTTGTAAATTTGAGCCTTATTGCAGTTGACTGGTATATTAATAAATTGAGAAAAAAGATAAATGATTCTCCCGCAATAAAACTCTCAATGCCGGCAGATAGCATTCGTGGTAACAAAAGGAATCAAATGGTCATTTACAATCCGGATCAAAATAAATTGAAGCAATCCTGGCCAATTAAAAATGTATTGAAATTTATGGCAGAAGGACATCCGATAAAAAGTAGTCGTACATCATTTCCAAGCTTTATACCTACAAAAAGGATGTATATTCCCATAGATTGGAATAAAGCGGTACAATCGGGGTGGATTAGTGAAGCTGACAGCACTAACTTTGTTAACAAAATCCCTATAAATTTTGATAAAAAGAATTATCTGACCAAGGATGAAATTGCAATTCTGGATATTTTGGCAAATAACCTTGAAGATAGACCTATATATTTTTCTGTTACAGTACGAAATGAAAAACTTTTAGGTTTGAATAATTATACTGAACTTGAAGGATTAGGCCTACGTATAATCCCCATAAAATCCAAAGGAAGCAAAGGAATGGGGATATATGGAAGTGGCAGAGTGGATGCGGATAAGATATATGAAAATGTAATGACTAAATGGAAGTGGGGAAATTTTGACAAAGAAGAATTCTTTATTGATGAAAGTTATGGACCTGAAATAAGTGCAATGAAAATGGTGATGTCAAGAGCTGCAAAAGAACTTATAAGACGGGGAGATAAGAAAAGAGCCGCTGAACTATCAAAAAAATACTTCGAAGCATTCCCTCATTTTAACTTTCATTATGATTATTCCGTATTGCCATTCATTGAGGTTTTGGTTTCTGCCGGAGAGATAGAGGAAGCGGAAAAACAAATGGATATCTTAGTTAATGAAGTGGATCAATACATGCAATTTTTCTATTCATTGGATGAAGATGATTTACAATCTTTTGACATAGAGATCCAAAAAGCCCAAATGGCCTTAGGTGGAATCATGAGAATCCTTCCAGCGCTGAAGGACGACAACTACAAAAACAAAATCGAGGCTAAATTGAAACCTTATTTAGAGGATAATAAATTGAGACAATAATTTTCAAAAAGCGAACCCGGTTAACTCCGGGTTTGCTTTTTATACCCAAAAGTAAAAATATTATTAAATGAAAAAAATTTCGATAGGCTGCGATCATGCAGGATATGAATACAAAAAGTCAATTATCCGAATGCTGAAAAAAGATGGATATGAAGTTATAGATCACGGAGCTTTTAATAATGACTCTACTGATTACCCTGACCATATACACCCTGTGGCAGAAGACGTAGAAAAAGGAATTGTTCAATTTGGAATAATAATGTGTGGAAGTGGAAACGGAGCTGCAATAACAGCGAATAAACACCAAAAAATTCGTGCAGCACTTTGTTGGAAAAAAGAATTAGCAAAACTGGCTAGACTACACAATGACGCTAATATCCTTGCAATGCCGGCAAGGTTTGTTAGCTTGAAACTAGCAAAAGAAATGGTGAAAATATTTTTAAAAACAGAGTTTGAAGGAGGAAGACACCAACGAAGAATAGATAAAATACCTGTGAAATAATCCATTCCTTTGATATGAAAGTCATTGTAGCATCAAAAAATCCGGTTAAGATTAACTCTATAAAAAACGGGTTTAACCTAGTATTTCCAAACAAATATTTTGACTATACCGGAATATCTGTTGACTCTGAAATAAGTGACCAACCCATGTCAGCAGTAGAAACATACCAAGGAGCTCAAAATCGAATTAAAAATGCGATTAAAGAAAATCCTGTTGCTGATTTTTATTGTGGAATAGAAGGTGGACTAGAGTATTTTGAAAATCAATTATACGCTTTTGCTTGGATAATAATTGAAAATAAAACTGGAATAGTTGGCAAATCCAAAACAGCGAGCTTCATGCTACCTTCCAAAGTCTCCGAGCTCATAAAACAAGGATATGAACTAGGTGATGCTGATGATATCGTGTTTGGACAAAGCAATTCCAAACAAAAACAAGGAGCTGTAGGTATTCTTACAAATAATCTTATAGACAGAACAAAATACTATACTGAAGCTGTTATTCTAGCTTTAATCCCGTTTAGAGATAAGTTAGGTGATTTAAAACTCACCTAATACCAAACTGCTATCAAGATACTGCTTAAAACTAAATTAGCTTTTGATTTATTTGAAATATCCAGGTTAGAACTTATTGATTCGTTAAACAATTCAAACATTGTAGATTTGACTTTAGAAAGTATTCAAAGTTGTATTAATACTGTCTACTCCAATAAATATAAAATGATAAGTGAATTTTTAGATAATCATATCGACTGGTATTTTGACACTGAATTTTCAAAAATACTAAAAGATCCTAAATATTTTTACTTTTATTTTTTTCTTTTTACACATCATCAGGTCTTTTGGTTAATGCATTTTATTTGTCCTATTTTTTGGCAATTCACCCTGAGAATTGCTGGAAGAATGAGTCAAAATGGTGTGACATTGCAGTTTTTTCCCCTGTGTACACAACCATTCTATTTATAATCACATCTATATAGTGTCTGTTCAGGTTGGTAATACCAACTGAGAAAGATAGGTGATGATCATGTCGACATGGTTAGTAATAAATATATTTTCTAACCTTTAAATATTTTATCATGAATTACAATTTTTCCGGTAATGATATATTGGTATATCTAGTAACATTATTCGTATTTATCTTTGGGATCGTTTTTTTAATAAAACATTTTGGTTTCAATCAAAGAAATAATGTTTTTACATTTAGACAACCTTTACTGCTTCTAAGCATGGCAATTTCATTTCTTATTGTGAATATAATATTCAATTGGACGACCGAAATGGATGCTCAAGATCATATTATTACTGATGTATGGTCTACAGAAGAAATTGAAATAGAAATTCCTAGAACTGAGAGCGAGCCAAAGAAACTGCCGCCTCCACCACCTGTTATTGAACTAGTACCTGAAGAGGATATTATTGAAGATGCTCAACCAGAGTTTCAGCCAATGGATATAGATGAGGACGATGCTATACAAATTCCTGTGGAAGATTTGGCGAAAGACCCCATTCCACCTTTACCTATCTCAAATAAGGAAGATGAGGACGAAGAGATTAGAACATTTGTTGAGGAGATGCCTTTGTTTCCCGGATGCAATGACCTGCCTGATATGGAATCAAGACAATCCTGCTCTACAAAGCAATTGTATGAATATATATACAAGCATCTAAAATATCCGGAATTAGCACAACAGACAGGGATAGAAGGCAAAGTTACCTTGAGATTTGCAGTAGATAAAAATGGTGGAATATCAAAAGTGAAAATCATGCGAGATATCGGTGGTGATTGTGGAAATGCAGCAGCTAATGCTATAAAAAGCATGAGTAATATGAATGATAAATGGACGCCAGGCAAACAATCAGGAAGACCTGTGAGTGTTTGGTTTACTTTGCCGGTTGTATTCAAATTGACAAAATAGACTAAGCCGCAATGGAATTTTTTAATAATAAATACCCCTTTTATATCTACTATTATTAGTAAAGAGACACCTTGGAGTATTATCCAACTCCGAGGTGTCTTTTATACAATTTTGATAAACCATTAGCTATATTGCAGTGCTGACACTATTTAGTGTCTGTCCATAAAGTCATTAAAATTTAAAAATAATCTTTTTGCGATATTTTTACTTTATTCAAATTACTGATGCTAAGGCATCACTAATTCTCAGAAAGACAAAAATCTCATCAAAAATCTTTATTTTTCCAAAATCAAGCACTTTATAGACAGACACTATTTATGGTTTTATTGCTCTTTTGATTTAAATATTTCTTTTTTAATTGTTATTTCTTTTGGACCTTTGATTATTTTAAATTCTGTACGTCTGTTAAAACGATGTTCTTCATCAGTACAATCAACACCTTCTTTACAGCGATTAAGAATCATAGACTCCCCATATCCAACAGCTTTAATTCTCTGTGCCGAGATACCATTTTCAGTCAGATATCTTTTAGCTGATTCTGCTCTTCTTTGAGATAGTTTTTGATTGTATTTAGTAGTACCTCTCACATCGGTATGGGAAGACAACTCAATCACCATTTCAGGATATTCATTCATCAGATCCATTATCTTATCCAAGTCATCTTCAGCATCCGGCAATATTTTATCATCGTTGAAATCATAATAAATATTATTTAAACGTATGGGTTGGTTTATTGTGATTATTTCAACTTCGGGTTCCGCTTTAACCAAAGTGATTTCTTTTTCTACTGTGAAATCATCAAATATTCCGGCTGTATTAAACTTTATAGTTCCTGTTTTATAGCCTTCTCTAGATACTACAGCTTTGTATGACTTGTCGCTTTCAAGTAAAAACTTAAAATCATTGCCATTAAAATTTGATTTTGTTTCAGGGGCTTTAGGTTTAACTTTTGACAAATCAACCAATTCGACTTTTGCATTTTTTAACTCCCCGTCTTTATCAAAAACTTTAACCAAAAGCTTAACTGCCAAGTCGCGTGCTGTTATTTTAAAAACATGATTGCAACAGGTTTCATTATGCAATCTTTTCTTTCCTTTATATCCTCGATTTGAAAGCATAAAACCGCTTTTCCCATTGTCATCTATACTCAATCCCAAATCATCCAGCGGGCTATTGAATCCTTTTCCCGCATTTTCAGCTTTGCTCCATTCTTTACCGTCCCATTTTGAAAAATAAATGTCAAATCCACCAAGACTTGGTCTACCATTGGTACTAAAATACAATTTACCATTTGAATAAAAAGGAGTGACTTCATCATCTACTGTATTTATTTTAGAACCGAGATTAACAGGAGGCTCAAGAGAACCATCTTCATTGATCAACGAATAAAATATATCAAATCCTCCTAGTGTTCCTTCCATATTAGAAACAAAAAACAATGCTTCCTGCCCAAGCATCTCACCTACATTTGACATCTTGCTCATAAAGTCACCATTGACATTTTCGAGTTCGACAGGAGCACTCCACTCTCCTCCTTTATCTTCAGTAAGAAACAATTTGGCCTCCAATACTTTAGTCCCCTCAAGAGCAACTCTCGTATAATACAATCTATTACCATCTCTTGAAAATGAGGGATACAACGAGTGAAATTCTATCCTATTTATCCTTTTATCCAATGCCTTGGGCTTGCTATACTCATCCTTTCCTTGTCTTTTTGAAAAAACTATTTGACCTCTTATGTTTTCATTTACTTTTTTGCCTTTCTTTTTCCTCTTTCTTTTCTTCTTTTTTATCTTCACTTTATTGCTCTTACCATCCATTACAATTTTTGATGAAGTATCAAAAAACCCTAGAAAAATCTCATCATTCGTCTTTCTTTTTTGAACTCCATATATACTAAATCCCTTGTTGATATCTTTATTAAGTGCGGTAAATTCCATTTCCAAATTTTCAGGCAAAGAGTTGAACATTTCAAGCCCCTTTATCTCCAATATCGCTTCTTTTCGACCGTCAGGATCATCGGTTTTCTTTGCATATTCTCTAAACATATCGTACGCATCTTGATACATGTCCAGTCTTTTCATGCATTTAGCGTAAAGAAGCTTTGCATCAATATACATTCCCTTTTTATCTTTCTTTGCTATATTTTTTAAATATCTCAAAGCGTGTTTGTAATCCTTGAGCATATAGTAAGATTCTGCTATTCTCAACGCTAAACTTAAAGGCTTTTTTTCTTTGTAAGACTCTTTATACAACTCCAAAGCATTGTAGTAGTCTCCTTCATCAAATTTTTCATCACCTACTTCAATATTTTTTGTAAACTCATATTTTTGCAAAGGTTGAGCTATTACAATATTCAGAGTAAACACTAAAACTAATAATGATATGATATTTTTCATTTTATAATTTTTTAAGCTTTTGATATAAAATTAAATATTTGGACATATAAGTACAGGGTCAGGATTTGGTCTTTTCCTGATTTTCAAAATATAAGATGCTCCCAATTCAAATGCCGAAGCAGCACCACTTACTGCAGCTTTGTCCGTTAGATTCAAATCAAAACTAAAGAAATATTTCATATCTTTCACCTCTGCACTTATCAAAAACTGAGCACCATTAATAGGATTATACCCCAATCCACCGAATAAAATCATTGATGTGGGCTTATTAATTCTTACTCCAGCCATCATTTGTGCACTTGCTTCCCAGGAAGGTTGCAAATATTGAAAAAACACTCTTGGCTCCAATATCAATCCATTTGCCAATTCTGTTCTATAGATACTAAATGCAGCATAGCGAAGTTTGCGTCTGAAAAATCCACCACTATTTTGTTCAAGAACAGAATAACTAAGTCTATTTCCAATACTTGATACAGATAATCCTAATCTCAAACTCTTTATTTTGGAAATATGCGAAGTATAAACAGCTCCGATGGTGTATCCCAATTTATTGGATTTCTTTTTCTTATCAATTGGCAATTGAGAAACATATGATTTACTGATGGAAGTTCCCGGATTCTGAATAAAATTCATTAAACTTTCGGGTGTCACTAATTCTGTGTCTTTGAAACTCACATTTGAACTTCCTGATTGCACTCCTATCGCTATGACATTTTTTCTCTTTTTATCCAATGCAAAATGGTACGATAATCCCCCAAATGAACTGGTATTAATCATAGCATTTGTTATATTGTTACCGTCATATAGGTACGAAAACTTTTGCTGATCATACTGAAAAGCAAAGCCAAAACCTACCCAGTCTTGCTTTCTAAAACCTCTTATAAGTGGAGCATCTACAAAAAGAACAGGCGAACGATATTGACCTAGCCCAAATCCCTTTCCATAATCTTGCTCACGTAATACCCCTCCAATTCTGGCAGTTCCTTCAAATCCTCCTGCTAAACCGGGATTCAGAGCTACCTGCGTCATATCAAAAAAGGTGTAATGAAATGCATCTTGTGCATATATCCCTCCACTGACAAACAGCGCAAAAATAAAAACGACTATTCTTCTTTTATTCATATTTTTGTATTTAATGTTAAATAGAGCTACTATTAGTAAAACCAATCAAAATTATCCAATTCAAAACTAATTGGCGTCGCTTTGAAAAAGTGTTGCAAAAAATCACAAACACCCACCCAAAATAAATAACTACGTAAAAATAATACAAATTAAAGATAAATACGAATTTTTTAAAAAAAAAGTACTTATTTATTTAAAAACATATATGTTATATGTGGATTTATCCTTTTGTCTTCTGATATTTTAAACCATTAAGACATTAAGAAACATTAAGTTGTATTCGATGTAGTTAATTAATTATTCATCATCCTTTTGTCTTTTGTCTTTGTCCTTTTGTCTTCTAATATTTTAAACCATTAAGACATTAAGGAACATTAAGTTGTATTCGATGTAGTTAATTCATTATTCATCCTCCTTTTGTCTTTTGTCTTTATCCTTTTGTCTTCTGATATTTTAAACCATTAAGACATTAAGGAACATTAAGTTGTATTCGATGTAGTTAATTAATTATTCATCATCCTTTTGTCTTTTATCTTTATCCTTTTGTCTTCTGATATTTTAAACCATTAAGACATTAAGAAACATTAAGTTGTATTCGATGTAGTTAATTCATTATTCATTGTACTTTTAT
>JALSPK010000196.1 GCA_026986005.1 Saprospiraceae bacterium | reverse complement strand
TTCAGGAATTGATATTATCAGCTTATGAAAAATACAATAAGAAAGTAGTAATCCTTATAGATGAATATGATAAACCGATACTAGACAATATAACGGATAGCGAAGTGGCACGTCAAATGCGTGATGCAATGAAAAATTTTTATGCAGTCATCAAGGATAATGATGCATATATCCGGTTTGTGTTTATAACCGGAGTAAGCAAGTTTTCCAAGATGAATTTATTCAGTGGTTTGAATAATATAGAGGACATTACTTTGAATGCCAATTACGGTAATATATGTGGATATACCCATAATGATTTATTGACTGTATTCAAGGAGCACTTAAAAGGAGCTGATATGGAAATGGTTAGATCGTGGTACAATGGCTATAATTATTTTGGCGAAAAAGTATATAATCCCTTTGATATATTACTTTTCATTTCCAATAATCATGAATATAGCAATTATTGGTGGGAGACAGGTAACCCGTCATTTTTAATAGAAATGTTAAAAACAGGAGAATATTTCATACCTGATTTGGAGAATTTTGTTGCGACAAAAGAAGTGTTAAATACATTTGATGTAGACAATATAGAATTAATTGCATTGTTATGGCAAACAGGGTATTTGACGATTAAAGAAAGAATTACGGATGATTTGGGAGTGAATTATCGTCTTGGAGTCCCAAATAAGGAAATTCAACTATCTCTGAATAGCCTGTTTATTACATATTTAACAACGCAAACTACTCAAAAATTAGGTTTTCAAAGAAGTTTGTTGAATATGATTAAAAATGCAGACTTAAATGGTCTTAAAGATGCACTTTTTACTCTTTTTGCATCAATCCCATACAACAATTTCACTAATAATAATCTACCTGAGTATGAAGGGTATTATGCCAGTGTGGTATATGCATATCTGGCAAGTATAGGTATGACAACCATCCCTGAAGATGTATCCAATCTCGGACGTATAGATCTCACCTTGCAATATCAGGATAAGGTTTTTATCATAGAATTTAAATTGTCAGAAAAAGCAACAGGAGCTGCTCTGAAACAAATCAAAGAAAAACGCTACTACGAAAAATATAGCAATTTTGACAATATTTATCTTATAGGTATAGAATTTAGCAAAGAGAAAAGGAATATAGTAGGGTATGAGTGGGAGAAGGTTTGAAAGGATAAAGTATAAAGTTCAAAGTATAAAGTTCAAAGTATAAAGTTCAAAGTTCAAAGGATAAAGTTTAAAGATAAAAAGATAAAATAGATAGCCGCTAAGGCGCTAAGACACGAAGTATCATAAAGAGATAATAGCTGCATAGGAAAATGTGGCTATTGTTTTTTTAAAGGGGCGAGGTATTTAGAATGAGGAGAGTGTAAATATTATACCATAGCCTACGGGCTGAAAGCCCCAATTATTTCAACCCGGGAAGCATGCCCGGGTATCGGCAATAAAAATTACTATTGCGCCCTGAAATGGCAAATCAAAATTAAACCTGGAAATAGTTAAATGAATGGAATCTTG